>JALVEX010000451.1 GCA_027030435.1 Paracoccaceae bacterium | reverse complement strand
AAGGATCAGGCTGAAGCCGATGAGCCCGGAAAGCCACTGGCTGGCGCGCGCCGCGGGGCTCGGCCGCCCGCCCGAGCGCACGATATAGCCCCAGGGCATCTCCACCCCATGCGCGCAATCGCAGTTCTTCACGGTGCGGGCGAGATTCTTCTCGCTCATCATCGCCACAGGGTGGCGTTCCAGCATTTCTTGCTTGATTCCAGGCTCTGCGCCCATCTCTGCACCTCCGTCCATGCCGTGCATGTTCCCCTGCCGGATCTTCACGCAATGGTTCATCGCCACCATCATTCCCATACCCGGCCTTTCACCCTTGCAACCTGACCGGGAAAGGGGGCTGAAATTGGGCAGCGGTGGGAAAATTTCGGGACTGGAGAAGCCCGCCGGGCAGATCCCTTCCGCTCCCAGCCCCCGATCGCCTACAGCCCCTTGCATCTTCGCGCCCCGGGTGTATAAGGCAGCCTTCTTCCGCTGGATGAAAGGCAAACGCGCAACCTCTCGTGGGCGGGAAGCGGAAGATGGATGCCCGTCCTTTGAAGTGCGCCAGACATGATTGGAGATCGCATGCCCCTTTACGAGCATGTTTTCATCGCGCGCCAGGATCTTTCCGGGCCGCAGGCCGAAGGGCTGATCGAACACTTCGGCTCGATCCTCGCCGACAACGGCGGCAAGGTCGTTCACAGTGAATACTGGGGCCTCAAGACGATGGCCTACAAGATCAACAAGAACCGCAAGGGCCACTACGCCTACATGCGCACCGACGCCCCGGCGCCGGCGGTGCAGGAAATGGAACGCCTGATGCGCCTGCATGACGACGTGATGCGCACGCTCACGGTGAAGGTGGACGAGCATGAAGAGGGCCCGTCCGTCCAGATGCAGAAACGCGAAGAGCGCGGCGACCGCCGCGAGCGGCGCTGAAGCAACACATCAGGAAAGGACCTAAATCATGGCCATGAAACCATTTTTCCGCCGCCGCAAGGTCTGCCCCTTCTCGGGCGATAATGCGCCGAAGATCGATTACAAGGATACGCGCCTTCTGCAGCGCTACATCTCGGAGCGGGGCAAGATCGTGCCCTCGCGCATCACCGCCGTTTCGGCCAAGAAGCAGCGTGAGCTTGCGCGCGCCATCAAGCGCGCCCGCTTCCTCGCCCTTCTGCCCTACGTCGTGAAATAAGGAGCAAGGCACATGCAAGTCATCCTTTTGGAACGCGTGGCCAAGCTCGGCCAGATGGGCGATGTGGTGACCGTCAAGGACGGTTTCGCGCGCAATTACCTCCTGCCCCAGGGCAAGGCGCTGAGAGCCTCGGAAGAGAACATCAGGCGCTTCGAGGCCGAGAAGGCCCAGCTCGAGGCGCGCAACCTCGAAACCCGCAAGGAAGCCGAGGCGCTCGCCGAGAAGCTCGACGGCAAGCAGTTCGTGGTGATTCGCACCGCGTCGGAGATGGGCTCGCTCTACGGCTCCGTCTCCACCCGTGACGCCGCCGAGGCGGCCACCGCCGAGGGCTTCACCGTCGATCGCAAGCAGGTGATCCTGCAGGCGCCGATCAAGGAGCTCGGCCTGCATGAGGTGACCGTGCGCCTCCACCCCGAGGTGGATGCGAAGATCACCCTCAATGTGGCCCGTTCGCCCGAAGAGGCCGAGCTTCAGGCCTCCGGCAAATCCATCCAGGAGCTTGCCGCCGAGGCGGAGGCGGAAGCCGAATTCGAGATCGCGGAGCTGTTCGAGGATATCGGCGCGGCAGCGGCCGAGGACGAGGAGCTTCTCGCTGCCGGAGGCGAAGCCGGCGAAGGCGCAGAAGCTGAAGAGGCGGCGCCGCAGGAGGGCGAGGCGAAGGAAGACTGATCTTCCCTTCCCGTCACTTCCGGGGGCTCCCGGCAGAAGAACAGGATCGGCCGCTCCTGCGCTGGGGCGGCCTTTTCATTCCAGAACGCACGGGCGCGGCCTGCGCCGATCATCCCATATGGGGGGTCGGATACCGCCGGAGGCTGTCCGCGGCGAGGTGGAAAGCATTTGCCTTGATGGCATGATGTGCTATAGGCGGCGCAGATTTGCCGGGGCGCAAGCGCGCAGCCCGGCATCGCCCGCGCCCGCGGGAAGTGAGTGGCCCTCGGGCCAGAGCAAGCAACCCGGGAAAACCCAGAGGGAAGCCCGGAATCTGAAGAGGAAATGATATGAGCGACATCGCAGATCGCGTGAAAAAGATCGTTGTCGAGCACCTCGGCGTCGAGGAAGACAAGGTGACGGACAACGCCTCCTTCATCGATGATCTGGGCGCCGACAGCCTGGACACGGTGGAGCTGGTCATGGCTTTCGAAGAGGAATTCGGGATCGAAATCCCCGATGACGCCGCCGAAACCATCCAGACCTTCGGCGATGCGGTGAAATTCATCACGGAAGCGTCCTGAGCCGAGCTGCTCCGGGCCACGCAAGCGAGAATTCCCTGGAACGGCGCCTTGCAACAGGCGCCGTTCCACGTTTGTCGCCGGCTTTCCTGCCGTCAGGAGGTGGTGGCAACCAGCTTGCCGTCTGCCCCGTCCGCTTCCATCAGTTCATGGGCGCGGGCCATCTCCTTCAGGGTGAAAACCCGTGATGGGCGGGCGTTGTATCTGCCCTGCTCAATTGCCTGAATGATGGACTGGAACGGGATCTGATCCAGCGGGAAGGCCGGTGTGGCAAACACGAAGGCACTGCCGAAGAAGCTGAACTGCACGCCGCTTGGCATATGTATCAGCGGATCGAAACCTTCGACGGGCTCCGGGCCGCCGAGAAAGCCGGCAAGGCAGAGGCGCCCGTCATGGCGGAGCATCGCAAGGGAATCGATCAGGGTCGAATTGCCGACGATTTCCAGCACTGCGTCAATCGGCCCGTTATCCGCCCGGATCCGTGCCGAGAGATCGGGCGCATCCTGCACCGGTATCGCCCCGTGTTCCGCGATCGTGCCGAATTTTTCGGGGTTGCGGGTGGTGCCGATCACTTTGGCCCCCATATCGACAGCCAGATTCATCGCCGCCCGCCCAAGCGCGGAGGTAGCGCCGCGGATCAGCAGCGTCTGACCGGCCTGCACATCCAGATTGCGGTTCAGGCACGCCCAGGCGGTTGCGTAGGATTCGGGAATGGCCGCGAGGTCTTCCCATGAAAGCTCGGATTGCACCGCGACGACACTTTCCGCCGGCACGCTGACCATTTCGCCGTAGCTGCCGTTGATATCGCGCCCCATGCCGCCCATCAGCGCGATGACCTTTGTGCCGGGGGCGAACCGGCCCGCGGGATCGGATCTGACGATGCCGACGCATTCGATCCCGCTGATCCGGGCCACGTCCTGCCCCCATGCGCCTTTGCGGAAATAGGTTTCGGCCCGGTTAAGGCCGCGTGCCTTGACATCGATCAGCACCTGCCCCTCCTGCGGGGCCGGGTCGGGCACGGTCTGATATTTCAGCACTTCAGGGCCGCCGAATTCGGTGATCACGACTGCTTGCATTTGGGCTCTCCTTTCAAATCAAGATGCCCGTCGGGCATAGCGGCCATAACAGTTGATAAATATTACAAATATCGGATAAAGATTGTAGTATATATCTATCATGAACGATTTCCCTCTCCATCAGCTCCGCTGTTTCGATGCGGTTGTGCGGCATGGCGGTTTTCAGGCCGCGGCCGAGGCCCTGCACAAGACCCACCCCACGGTTCATACCGCGGTGAAGATGCTCGAGGCGCGGGTCGGGGTCAGCCTGTTCGATCGCAGCGGCTATCGGGTGAAACTGACCCCCGAGGGGCAGGTTTTTCATCGTGACGTGCAGGAGGTGCTGGCACAAGCGGACCGGCTGAGACAGCGCGCGGCGCATCTGCGGCAAGGCGAGGAAAGCGTGCTTTCGCTGGTGATCGGGGATATCACGCCGGTTGCGCCGGTGCTGGAGCGGCTCGACGGATTTTTCCGCGAGACGCCCCAGACCAGGCTGAACCTGCATTTTGAAGCCCTCTCCGGGCCGCTCGAGCGGTTGCTGGACGGGGAGGCCGATATCATCATCCATCACGCCCCGCCGGGCGCATCCGGGCTGGAACGCGCGCCTTTGCTTGAAGTCGGCATCGTGCCGGTCGTGGCGCCGGGGTTTCTGGATTTCCCGATTGATGACGGGATCTCCCCCGAACAGATGGCGGAATATCCCCAATGCGTCATCCGCGATACCGCGCGCCACAGCCGCAAACAGGATCATTTCCTGATCGGAGGGGCGCGGCAATGGGTGGTGGGGGATCAGCACACCAAGCTGGAAATCATCCTCAAGGGGATGGGATGGGGGCATATGCCGGATTTCATGATCCGCGATGCTCTTGCGCGCGGGGCGCTGATTTCCATTGCCGGGCGTCATTTCCCGGGGGCAAGGATCGAGATCTGCGCCCTGCGCCGGCGGGATGTGCCGGCCGGCCCCGTGGCGGAACGGCTCTGGCAGGTGCTGCGGGAGAATGGAATGCAGGGCTGATGCGTTGCGGGAACGATGCACGAAAAGCCTTTCCCGCCCCGGCGTGCCAAGGCGGGCATGGCGGCGCACAGGCGGATCCTCACCTGAGAGGGCCAATAGGCGCCATCGGGCTTGCCGAGAGCGGGGCGGGCAGGCTAAAGAGCGTCGGACCGGGGCGGCACGCAAACGGCAGGATAGCCGCCGGAAAGAAAAATCGAGGGGGCACGGATGCGCCGAGTTGTGATTACGGGCATGGGAATGGTCACGCCGCTTGCGAGCGGGGTGGAGGAAACCTGGAAGCGCCTGCTGGCCGGCGAATCGGGCGCCGGGCCGATCACCCGTTTCGATGCCTCCCACCTGGCCACCACCTATGCCTGCGAGATCCCGCGCGGCGAGGCGCACCCGGCCGCCTTCAACCCCGATGACTGGATGGCGCCGAAGGAACAGCGCAAGGTGGATGAATTCATCCTCTATGCCATGGCCGCGGCCGAGATGGCGGTGAAGGACGCGGGCTGGGAGCCCGAGAGCGAGGAAGAGCGCCTGCGCACCGGGGTGATGATCGGTTCGGGGATCGGCGGGCTGCAATCCATCGCCGAAACCTCGATCGCGCTGAAGGAGCGGGGCCCGCGCCGGGTTTCGCCCTTCTTCATCCCCGGCTCGCTGATCAATCTCGCCTCCGGGCAGGTTTCGATCCGCTACGGCTTCAAGGGCCCGAACCACGCGGTCGTCACCGCCTGCTCGACGGGCGCGCATGCGATCGGCGATGCGGCGCGGCTGATCCAGTGGGGCGATGCCGACGTGATGCTGGCGGGCGGCGCGGAAAATCCGATCTGCGAACTCGGCATCGCAGGCTTCAACGCCTGCAAGGCGCTTTCCACCAAATTCGGCAACAATCCGGAGGCCGCGAGCCGCCCCTATGATGCCGATCGCGACGGTTTCGTGATGGGCGAGGGCGCAGGCGTGCTGGTGCTGGAGGAATACGAGCACGCGCGCGCGCGCGGCGCCAATATCCTCGCGGAGGTGCTGGGCTACGGCCTTTCGGGCGATGCCTATCACATCACCGCGCCGGCTGCGGATGGTGACGGCGCCCTGCGCTCCATGAGGGCTGCCTTGCAACGCGCCGGGATCAGCCCCGATCGGGTGGATTACATCAACGCCCACGGCACCTCGACGATGGCCGACACCATCGAGCTTGCGGCGGTGGAGCGGCTGCTGGGGGATGCGGCGGCGAAGGCCACGATGTCTTCCACCAAATCCTCGATCGGCCACCTGCTGGGCGCTGCGGGTGCGGTGGAGGCGATCTTCTGCGTGCTCGCGCTGCGCGATCAGGTGGCGCCGCCCACGCTCAATCTCGATAACCCGGCGGTGGATACGCCGCTCGATCTCGCCCCCAAGGCGGCGCGCGAGCGGGAAATCAACGTGGCGCTTTCAAACAGCTTCGGCTTTGGCGGCACCAATGCCTCGCTCGTGCTGGGGCGGGTGTAGGCCCCCATGTGGCGCAATATTGCCTCCAATGCGCTGACGATCTTCGTGGTGCTCCTGTTCGTGGCCGGCGGGGTGATCCTCTGGGGGCAGCGCCAGTATCACGCGCCGGGACCGCTTGCGCAGGCGATCTGCCTCAAGGTGGAGCGGGGCTCCAACATGGCGCGGGTTTCGCGCGATCTCGAAGAGCAGGGCGCGATCTCGAGCGGTGCGATCTACCGCATGGGGGCGAAATATGCCGGCAAGGCGCTTGATCTGAAGGCCGGGCGCTTTCTCATCCCGCCCGGCGCCTCGATGCAGGAGATCGTCGATATCGTGACCCGCGGCGGGCCATCCACCTGCGGCACCGAGGTCATCTATCGCGTCGGGGTGCGAAAGAACGAGATCCGCCTGCGCCGGTTTGATCCCGAAACGGAAGAATACGTGCAGGTCGCGGCCTTCGATCCCACGGCCGGAGACGCGCCCGAGGCCTACAGGAAGGCGCGCGAGGAGGGCGATCTCATCTATCGCATCGTGCTGGCCGAAGGGGTGACAAGCTGGCAGGTGGCCGAGGCGCTGAAGGCCGCCGATTTCCTCGAGGGCGATCTGGAGGCGATCCCCGATGAGGGCTCGCTCGCGCCCGACAGCTACGAGGTGAAGGCCGGAACGCCACGCGCCGCACTGATCGCGCAGATGCAGGAGAAGCAGAAGAAGATCCTCGCCGAGGCCTGGGCCAACCGGGCCGAGGGCCTGCCGCTGAAGACGCCCGAGGAGGCACTCGTTCTCGCCTCCCTGATCGAGAAGGAAACCGGCGTGCCCGAGGAGCGGCGCCGGGTGGCCAGCGTGTTCATCAACCGTCTGAAGAAGGGCATCCGCCTGCAGACGGATCCGGCGGTGATCTATGGCATCACCAAGGGGCAGGGCGGGCTCGGACGGGGCCTGCGCCAGAGCGAGCTGCGCCGCAAGACGCCCTACAACACCTATCTCATCGAGGGCCTGCCGCCCACGCCGATCGCCAATCCGGGCCGCGCCTCGATCGAGGCGGCGGTGAACCCGGAGGATACGGATTTCCTCTTCTTCGTGGCCGATGGCAGCGGCGGCCACGCCTTCGCCCGCACCCTGAGGGAGCATAACGAAAACGTCGCCCGCTGGCGCAAGATCGAGAAGGAGCGGGCGCGGGAAGGCGGCAACTGAGGGCAGGGGCGCTCTCGCGCGCCGCTCATCCCATCCCCCGTGCGACTCCGTTGCGGCAGCACACGGGGAGAACCGGCTCAGTTCTCCTCTTCGGCCTTCGCCTTGCGGATTTCCGCCACCACTTTCTTCATGTCATCCAGCGGCACATAGCCACGCAGGAAACGATTTCCGACGATGAAGGTCGGTGTGCCGTTGATGCGCAGGCGCTGGCCGAGCTCCTGGTTCTCGCGGATGATCTCCTTCACTTCGTCGCTCCCCATCCGGAGCGCGATTTCCGCCGCATCGAGGCCGAAACGCTCGGCCAGGGCCTTCAGCGCCTCCGCCGTGGGCTCGCCGCGCAATTTCATCAGCGCGTTGTTTACTTTGCGATAGGCCTCCGGGCCGTGGACGAGCATGGTGGCGATCGCGAAGCGCGACGAGGTGAGGGAAGCATCCCCGAGGATCGGGTATTCCTTGTAGATCAGGCGGATATTGCCGTCCGTCTTGATGAGTTGATCCACTTCGGGATGCGCCCGGCGGCAATAGGGGCAGCGGTAATCGGAAAACTCGACGATGGTCACGTCGCCTTCCGGGTTGCCGCCGATCCAGGAATAGCCGTCATTGAATATCTCATCGGCATTCACGGTGATGAGCGCTTCGTCATCAAGCTGCTGGGCCTGGGCCTGGCGCTCTTCGAGAAGCTTGATCACCTCGAGGATGATTTCCGGATTGTCGAGCAGATAGGCGCGGACTTCGGCTCGGAAGGCTTCGCGCTGGGCATCGCTCATGTTGGTGATGTCTAATGGCTCGGCCTGGGCCCTTCGCGCCAGCGGGGCGGCGAGCAGGGCGACGGCGAGCAGGAGGGCAAAAGCCGGGGCTGTAAGGGTAAGGGCGCGTTTCACGTGTTTCATCTCCGTTTCTTGGCTTGCCTTGCGGCGGTGAGGATATCCTGGGCGCGGCGCCAGGCGGGGGAGCCGCGCGGCAGCTGATCGGCGGCGCGCCTTGCATGGAGCGCGGCATCGCGGAGGTGGCCGGTGAGGGCCAGACGCTCCGCGGTGGCGAGCGCGGCCCGGCCGGGCTGGCCGGCGCGGGCATGGGCGAGGGCGAGGTCGCGCAGGAGCGCGGGATCGCGGGGATCGGAGGCATGGGCCTTTTCGAGCACCGCAAGCGCCTTGCGGTTCGCCTCCGGGGTATCGAGCGCGAGGAGGGCGCGGCCATAGCCGGCGGCGATCAGAGGCGAGCGGGGGGCGAGCGCGCGGGCCTGCGCATAGGCGCGCACGGCGTCCTTCACATGGCGCGATTCCAGCAGGATCTGGCCTCTGAGCTCGTGAATGAAGGGATCCTTGGGGCGCATCCGGGCGAGTTCTCCGATTGCGGCGATCGCCTTCTTCTGCTTCGGGATCCGGTGCCATGCGACGGCCTGCATCATCAGGGCAATATCGCGGCTCGGGGCCTTCTTCGCCTCGCTGAGAGCCCATCCGGGGCTGCGGATGAAGGCGCCGAGCTTGCCGCGCGCGCGGGCAAACCAGTAGGCGGCTTCGCGATCGCCCTTGCCGCGCGGCTTCAGGGCCGCGGCATAGGCGCGTGCGCGGGTGAGGCGTTCGCGCGTCAGCGGGTGGGTGAGGGCATAGGGATCCTGATGCGAAACCGAGAGCGCCTCCTGGCCGCGAAACATCTCCAGCACCCGCACCATGGCCTCGGGATCCACGCCCGCATTGGCGAGATAACGGGCCGAGGATTGATCGGCGGCCGATTCCTCGGCGCGGGTATGGGCGAGAAAGGCGCGCTGGGCGGCGCTGGTGGTGCCAAGCGCGAGCCCCGCCCCGGCATCTGCCCCGCCCGCGCCTGCGGCCACTGCCGAGAGGATCAGCCCGAGCCCCGCGGCGGTGCGCGCCGAGCGCATGTCGGCCAGCCGGCGCGAGATGTGCCCATTGGCGATATGGGCCGCCTCATGGGCGATCACCGCCTGCAGTTCGCCCGGTGTATCGAGCTTCAGGATCAGGCCGGAATGGATGAAGATCGCGCGCCCGTCCACCACGAAGGCATTGAGGGAGGAATCCTTCAGCACGATGATCTTCACCTGCGCCGGGCTGAGGCCGGCGGCATTGAGGATCGGGCGGGCGAGGCGGGCGAGGCTGTATTCGATATCCGGATCGCGCAGGATCGTTTGCGCGCGCAGGCCGGAGGCTGGCAGGGCCATGAGCACGGCCGCGCAGAGGAAAAGCGCGTGCAAAAGCCGGCGCGGGGCCGTTGCCGGGGCATGGCGTTGCCGCAAGGATACGGGTTTCGGCAAGGGCATTGACCTTCCTTTCCCGCGCTGGGAGAACATCCCCGCGCATTGAGGGCCAATCTAAGGAAGAATGCATGCGAAGTTCAAGGCGAAGCATTGTCGATCCCTTTATCGTGATGGATGTGATGGAGGCGGCGCGCGCGGCCGAGGCGGCGGGGCGCCACATCATCCACATGGAGGTGGGCCAGCCGGGAACGCCGGCGCCTGCCGGAGCGCGCGAGGCGCTGGCGGGGGCGCTGGACACCGATCCGCTGGGATACACCGTGGGCCTCGGGCGGCCCGATCTGCGCGAACGCATCGCCCGGCTCTACCGCGATTGGTATGGCGTGAAGCTCGAACCGGGCCGGGTGATCGTCACCGCCGGCTCCTCGGGGGCCTTCCTGCTCGCGTTCACCGCGCTTTTCGATGCCGGCGAGCGGGTGGGGCTCGGGCTGCCGGGCTACCCCTCCTACACCCAGATCCTGAAGGCGCTTTCGCTCGAGCCCGTGGGCATCGAAACCGCGCCCGAAAACCGCTTCCAGCCGGTGCCCGCCGATCTCGCGGGGCGCGATCTTCAGGGGCTGATCGTGGCCTCGCCGGCCAACCCTTCGGGCACCATGCTGGGGCGGCGCGCGCTTGGCGATCTGATCGAGGCCACGGCGGCTTCCGGCACCGCCTTCATCAGCGACGAGATCTATCACGGCATCCAGTATGGCGAACGCGCGGTGAGCGCGCTCGAGATCAGCGATGAATGCTATGTGATCAATTCGTTCTCCAAGTATTTCTCGATGACGGGCTGGCGCGTGGGCTGGATGGTGGTGCCCGAGGATCACGTGCGCCTGATCGAGCGGCTGGCGCAGAACATGTTCATCTGCGCGCCCCACGCCAGCCAGGTGGTGGCGCTGGCGGCGATGGAATGCGGCCCCGAGCTCGAGGCCAATCTCGCCGTTTACCGCGAAAACCGTCGCCTGATGCTCGAGGGCCTGCCGCAGGCCGGCTTCACCCGTATCGCGCCTCCCGACGGCGCCTTTTACATCTATGCCGATGTGTCCGAATACACCGACGACAGCCGCGCCTTCGCCGCCGAGATCCTCGAGGAGGCTGGTGTGGCGGTGACGCCGGGGCTTGATTTCGATGCCGCGCGCGGCCATCGCACGCTGCGCTTTTCCTACGCCCGCAGCAGCGAGGATATCCGCGAGGGGCTGGCCCGCCTCACCCGCTTCATGGCCTCCCGGCGCGGCTGAGCCCGGCCCTGCGCCATCGTCCTGCGCCATCGCCTAGCCTCTGGCCAGAGGCGGGGGTTGGCGCTAGGATGGCGCGCAGACGAGGCACGCCGGCCGGACGAACCGGAAAAGCCGGATGACAAGAAAGCCGGATGACAAGAGCAGTTGGGCACATGCAGGGGTTGATCGGGCGCATCACGGCCTTCTGGATCATGCTGACAGCCATCGCCACCGGCGGAGGGGGGATTGCCCATGGGCAGGAGTTTTCCGCCCTCGCCCGGCTCGATGCCGCCCGCTCCGGGATCGCTTCCCCCGATGGCCGGCGCCTCGAAATGGCGCTTCAGCTCAGCCAGGCGGTGCCCTGGCGGGTGTTCACGCTCGATGGCCCGCGCCGCCTCGTGCTCGAATTCCGGGAAGTGGACTGGGGGGATGCCGCCGCCAGCACCCTGCTGAAGGGGGATCCGGCGCCGGTCCGCGATCTGCGCTTCGGGCGGATCGTGCCGGGGTGGTCGCGCCTCGTGCTGGAGCTTGGCGCGCCGCTCGGGATCGAAAGCGCCGGAATGAAGACCGACAGCACAACCGGCGAGGCGCGGGTGGAGATCGCGCTTGAGCCGGTGGCGCCCGAGGCCTTTGCCGCGAAAGCCGGCGCGCCCCGGGTCGCAGGCTGGGAGGCTCTGCCGCCCCCCGCAGAGGTGGCCCCGGCCGTTCGTCGCCAGGATGGCACCCGCCCGCTTCTGGTGGTGCTCGATCCGGGGCACGGGGGGATCGATCCCGGCGCCGAGCGCGCGGGGCTGAAGGAAGCCGATCTGGCGCTCGCTTTCGCCCGCCGGCTGAAGGAGGCGCTCCTGCGCCATGGCGGCTTTGACGTGCTGCTGACGCGCGACGATGATTACTTCGTGCCGCTGGCCGAGCGCCTCAGCATCGCCCGCGCCGCGGGGGCGGATGTGTTCATCTCGCTCCATGCCGATGCGCTGGAAGAGGGCAATGCGCGCGGCGCCACCATCTACACGCTTTCGCAGGAGGCATCGGACGAGGCCAGCCAGCGCCTGGCCGAATCCCATGATCGCGCCGATCTTCTGGCCGGCGTGGATCTCTCCGGGCAGGATGACGAGATCGCGCTCGTGCTCATGGATCTCGCCCGCCGGGATACGCAGCCGCGCAGCGAGGCGCTGGCGCAGGCGCTGGTGCAGGCGCTCAAGGGGGGCGTGGGGCGGCTCTACAAGCATCCCCACCAATCGGCGAGCTTTTCGGTGCTGAAGGCGGCCGACATCCCCTCGGTGCTGATCGAGCTCGGCTTCCTCTCGAGCGAGGAGGACAGGGCAAATCTCGCCTCGCCCGAATGGCAGGAAAAGGCGGCGCGCGCGATCGTTGCGGCCCTTGATGCCTGGGCGCGCGAAGATGCGGCACAGGCGGGGCTTTTGCGCCGCTAGCATTCTGCCGGGGCGAACTCGGGGGCTGTCAGGCCATCCCGCTGCGGCAAACCCTCCGGACAAGCCGGCTGCCGGCGCGTCTTTCCGCGCTTTTCTGCCGATCAGCTTTTGACCCTGCGCCCCTGCGCCCCTATATAAGCTCCACATCCGGGCCCGCGTTCAATCGGAGTTTCACGTGTTGCGCTTCATCCTCCGCACCATCGGTGCGCTCTTTACCATGGCCGCGCTGGGCGCGGTGCTTGCCGCGCTGGGGCTTGGTGCGGTCTTCTGGATCTATGGCCGCGATCTGCCCAATCACGAGCAGCTGGCGAAATACACACCTCCCACCATCAGCCGGGTCTATTCGGGCGAGGGGCGGATCGTGGATGAATTCGCCAAGGAGCGCCGCCTGTTCACCCCGATCGCCGATATTCCCGACCTGGTGAAGCAGGCCTTCATCTCGGCCGAGGACAAGCATTTCTACACCCACCCGGGCTATGACGTGACGGGGATCGTCAAGGCGGTGGTGGATTACGCCCGCGGCAAGCGCCTGCGCGGCGCCTCGACGATCACCCAGCAGGTGGCGAAGAACCTGCTTCTGAGCGCCGATCGCAAGGCCGAGCGCAAGATCAAGGAAATCATCCTTGCCACGCGGCTCGAAAACACGCTGAGCAAGGATCGCATCCTCGAGCTTTACCTGAATGAAATCTTCCTCGGCCAGAACAGCTACGGCGTCACCGCCGCCGCCCAGACCTATTTCAACAAGCCGCTCGATGCGCTGCTGCCCGAGGAGGCCGCCTATCTGGCCTCGCTCCCCAAGGCGCCTTCCGATTATCACCCCGTGCGCCAGAAGAAGCGCGCCCTGGCGCGGCGCAATTTCGTGCTGAAGGAGATGCACGAAAACGGCTATCTCAGCGATGAGGAATACGAACGCGCCCGCTCGGCCCCTCTCAGGACGGTGCAGAGCGGCGATTATCCCTCCTTCCGAGAGAAGATCCCGCCGCGCGATTATTTCACCGACGAGATCCGCCGCCAGCTCACCCGCAATTTCGGCGAGGATGAATTCTTCACCGGCGGCTATGCGATCCGCGCCACGATGGATCCCGAGATGCAGAAAGCGGCGGCGCGGGCCCTGCGCGCGGGGCTGGAGAAATTCGATCGCCGCAAGGGCGTGTGGCGCGGCACCGGTCTGAAGCTGCCCGTAGAGGTGCTCGACGACGAGGCGAAATGGCGCCCGGCGCTGAAGGCGCTGAAACTGGCGCGCGATATCGAGGGCTGGCACCCGGCGGTGGTGCTCGAGGTGGGCAAGACCCATGCCCGCATCGGCATCGAGGATGTGCCCGATGACGAGGACGGCCACTGGATCTCGCCCAAGGATGTGACCTGGGCGCGCAAGCGGCTCGAGAGCGGCAAGCTCGGGCGAAAGGCGCGGGTGGCGGGCGATCTTCTCGAGGTGGGCGATGTCGTCTATGTGCGCGCCATCACGAAGGACAAGGACGGCAGCTTCGTGCGCTGGAGCCTGCGCCAGATCCCCGAGATTCAGGGCGGCTTCATGGCGATGGACGTGCATACGGGCCGCGTGATCGCCATGCAGGGGGGCTTTTCCTATCAGCACTCGGTGTTCAACCGCGCCACCCAGGCCACCCGTCAGCCGGGCTCGGCCTTCAAGCCCTTCGTCTATGCGGCGGCGCTCGATTCGGGCTTCACGCCAGCCACGATCATCATCGACGCTCCGATCGAGGTGAACACGCCCGAAGGGGTGTGGCGGCCGAAGAACTCTTCCAACCGCTTCTACGGCCCGACGCCGCTGCGCACCGGCATCGTGCATTCGCGCAACCTGATGACGGTGCGCCTTGCCGAGGAGATCGGTATGGATACGGTGGCCCAGTATGCCGAGACATTCGGCGTCTATGATTACCTCAATCCCTATCTCGCCAATGCGCTTGGCGCGCAGGAAACCACGCTCTACAAGATGGTTGCGGCCTATGCGATGATCGCCAATGGCGGCGAGCGGGTGGAACCCACGCTTGTGGACCGGGTGCAGGATCGCTGGGGGCATACCATCTTCCGCCATGACAAGCGGATCTGCGAAAACTGCGATGATCCCGATCTGCCGCCCGGAGAAGGCCCGCGCATCACCTCCAACCGCGAGCGGGTGATCGACGCGATCACTGCCTATCAGATCCGCTCCATGATGGAGGATGTGGTGAAGCGTGGCACGGCCTCGAAAACGGTGAAACTGCCGGTGCCCGTGGCCGGCAAGACCGGCACCACCAACGGATCGAAGGACGCGTGGTTCATCGGCTTCACCTCCAATATCGTTGCCGGCTGCTACATGGGCTATGATCAGCCCCGCCCGATGGGCAAGGGCGCCTATGGCGGCACGCTCTGCGGGCCGGTGTTCACCCAGTTCATGAAGGAAGCGATCAGGAAATACGGCGGCGGGAAGTTCGGCGTTCCGCCGGGCGGACGCTTCATCAAGATCGATCGCTACACCGGCGCCCGGCTCCCCGATGATGCGACGGGCGATAACGTGGTGGCGGAATATTTCCGCGAGGGCGAGGAGCCGGTTTTCGGGGTAGCGTTTGACGGCGGCTTCGCCATGGGCTCGGATCTGCCGCTGTTCGAGGAAAGCGCGCGCGCCTATCAGCAACAGACGGTGCGCACCTCCACCGGCGAAACCGCCACCATCGGCGGCAAGGCGAGCTTCGGCTCCGTGACCGGCGGCGGGCAATATTGAGGAGGCTGCCCTTGCGGCGGGCGCCCTGATCGGGCGCTTGCCGGGGTGGCGCGGGGTTGCTATCACCAGCATCTGAACCGGGCCCTGAACAAGAACGGCAGTTGTAAGATGCGAGCAGAAACCGAAAAGACCGTCGAGGCGATCCGCAAATCGCTGGAGCTTCTGCGTCAGCGCATGGATTGGGAGACGGCCGAGCACCGGCTCGAGGAATTCAATGCCCGCGTCGAGGACCCGGATCTGTGGAACGATCCCGCGAAGGCGCAGAAGTTGATGCGCGATCGCCAGATGCTGGTGGATGCGATCGACACCTACAAGAGCATCAGCCAGGAGCTCGAGGACAATATCGAGCTGATCGAGCTTGGCGAGGCCGAGGGCGACGAGGAGGTTGTTGCCGAAGCCGAAGAGGCGCTGAAGGCGCTGGCGAAGCGGGCGCGCCAGAAGGAGCTCGAGGCGCTTCTGAGCGGCGAGGCCGACGGCAACGATACCTATCTCGAGATCAACGCCGGCGCGGGCGGCACCGAAAGCTGCGACTGGGCGGCGATGCTGGCGCGCATGTATGTGCGCTGGGCGGAAAAGCACGGCTACAAGGTGGAGCTGCAGAGCGAAACGCCTGGCGAGGAGGCGGGGATCCGCTCCGTCTGCTACAAGATTTCCGGGCCCAATGCCTATGGATGGCTGAAAAGCGAAAGCGGCGTGCACCGGCTGGTGCGCATCTCGCCCTATGACAGTTCGGCGCGGCGGCATACGTCCTTCTCTTCGGTCTGGGTCTATCCGGTGGTGGACGACAATATCGAGATCGAGGTGAACCCTGCCGATATCCGCATCGATACCTATCGCTCCTCGGGCGCCGGCGGGCAGCATGTGAACACCACCGATTCGGCGGTGCGCATCACCCACATCCCCACCGGGATCGTGGTGACGAGCAGCCAGAAATCCCAGCACCAGAACCGCGACATCGCCATGAAGGCGCTGAAATCCCGGCTTTACCAGCTGGAGCTCGACAAGCGCAGCCAGGCGATCAGCGAAGCGCATGAGGCCAAGGGCGAAGCGGGCTGGGGCAACCAGATCCGCTCCTATGTGCTGCAACCCTATCAGATGGTGAAGGATCTGCGCACCGGGGTGGAAACCTCCGATACGCAGGGCGTGCTCGATGGCGATCTCGATCAGTTCATGGCCGCCACGCTGGCCATGGACGTGGCCGGCAAAAGCCGCGCCGAGGCGCAGAGCGAGGACTGACGGGATAGCGGCCCCTGGGGGATAAGAAGGGCCTCTCCATCCCGCCCCCGCGCCCGGCCGAGCGGGCGGGATGCCTCCGGCGGGGATATTTTTTGACCAGTGATGAGAACGATGCGGGCGCGCGGCGGCCGATCATATTCCCATTCCTGCACATAACTCTTGTCAGAGTGGTATCGGGGCGGCTACGCTTTGTGACAAGATCACAAACAACAGGATGGGATGATGAGCGATACGGCACTCCCCGGGCCTTCTCCGATACCCGATATTCATCTGATCACGACGGAGGATCTGTTCGAGGCGCTGAAACAGGGCTGGCGCGATTTTCTGCGCGCGCCGCTCTATGGCATCGCCACGGCGGCGGTCTTCGTGATCGGCGGGCTGCTGCTATGGTGGCTTTCGCGCATTACGGGCGAGATCTACTGGCTGGTGATCGGGGTGTTCGGATTTCCGCTGATCGGCCCCTTCGCGGCCGTGGGGCTTTACGAGGTGAGCCACCTGCTGGAGAGGGGGGAGCGGCCGACCTTCCGCAAGGCCTTGCAGCGGGTGTTCCTGCAGAAGGATCGCCAGATCCCTTCCATGTGCATGATGTATATCCTGCTGTTCATGTTCTGGGCCTTTGTCGCGCATCTCATCTTCACGCTCTTCCTCGGCAATGCCCCGATGACGAATGTGAGCACGGGTTATGACATCTACTTCACGTCCCGCGGCATGGCGATGCTTGCGGTGGGAACGATCGTGGGCGCGATGCTGGCCGGTTTCGTTTTCGCATCGAGCGTGTTCGGCCTGCCGCTTCTGCTGGACAGGGAGGTGGATTTCATCACCGCCATAATCGTCAGCTTCAGAGCCGTGATGGCCAATATCAAGGTCATGCTGATCTGGGGAATTTTGGTGCTGTTGCTGCTGATTGCCGGAATGCTGCCGATGTTCCTCGGCCTGCTGATCGTGCTGCCGGTGCTTGGCCACGCCTCGTGGCATATCTATCGCCATGTATTCTACGAGGAAGGGCGCTGAGGGCCCAACGCGGCGAACTGAATGCCGGCCCCATGATGCAAAAAGCCCTGCCAGTGCGGCAGGGCTTGATCTTTCAGCGCCGGCTCCTGTCCTGAGGCAGGCTTTTACTTTGCCGGCTGTGTCTGGGGCTGGGTGGCGGGTTTCGCGCCGGAGTTCAGAGGATCGTCCTGACGCTGCACCGAGCCTTCGAAATGGGCGCCGGATTCGATGGCGATCGTCTTGTGAACGATATCGCCCTCGACGCGCGCGGTGGAGGTGAGGCGGACCTTGAGGCCGCGCACCCGCCCGATCACCCGGCCATTGACCACCACGTCATCGGCCACCACCTCGCCCCTCACCACGGCGCTTTCGCCAACGGTGAGGAGATGGGCGCGGATATCGCCTTCCACCTGGCCTTCGATCTGGATGTCGCCGGTGGTTTTCATGTTGCCCTTCACGACAAGGTCGGATGAAAGCACGGAGGCCGGGGGCTTGGCCTTGGGGGCCGAACCCGGCAGATCGCCGAGCGGCTTGGAGGGGGCTGCGGTTTCCGGTGCTTTCGCCATGGGCGTGTCACTTCCCTTCTGTTTGGGGCCGGGGTTGTGGATCTTGCTTTTAGAGAACATCTTTTGCTGCCTTGATGAATTTCATCGGGTTAACGGCCTTGCCGCCGATGCGGATTTCGTAGTGGAGATGCGTTCCGGTCGAACGCCCGGAATTCCCCATATCACCGATTTGCTGCCCGCGCGAGACCCTATCGCCGACTTTCACGCGGATTCTGGACATGTGGGCATAGCGGGTCTCGATGCCGAAGGCGTGGCGGATCTCCACCACGCGCCCATAGCCATTGCCCCAGCCGGCCTTGATCACCACCCCATCGGCGGTGGCGTAGATCGGGGTGCCGTAACCGGAGGCGAAATCGGTGCCCTTGTGCAGGCGCCGCCCGCCCGTCTTGGGATCCTTGCGGTAGCCGAAGCCGCTGGTGAAGCGGAAGGCGCTGTGGACGGGAATCGCGAAAGGCGTCTTTTCGGCGGCGATGCGATACATGTTCATGCGGTCAAGCCGGGCGAGAATGGCATTGGCGCGCAGGGTATCGGGATCGGGGCCCTTGCCGGCGCCCATGGTGGAGAAGGAAAGCGGCGTGAGCGGCCCCCCCTGCCCGGAATAGCCCTGCCGTATCGTGGCGAGGATGCTTTCCGTCGGCAGGCCGGCGGCACGGAACATCTTGTCAAGCGGGGTGAGGGAGACGGTAACCGCATCCTCGAGCTGCTGGAAGATGCGATCGTTGCGCTCCTGCATGAGCTTGACCTCGAGGATCAGATCATCGGCCATCTTGCGCGCCTCGGCGGCCTTGCGCGCCGTCTGATCGCGTTCGGTGGCGGTGGTGGTGAGGGCGCTTGCGAGGTAATCGAGCGTGCTCGTGTAATCGCGCAGGCGCCCGATCTCGCTCTTGACGGAGCGGGTTCTGTCTTCAAGCGCCTTGCGGGCGTCGGCTGCAAGCTGGCGGGCTTCGTCGCGCTCCTGCAGAGCCTGCCTCAGATCGGCCTGAAGAACCCCGATTCCCTTTTCGAGCTCGGCGCGCCGCTCCTCGGCGGCGAGAAGCTCGGCCTGCATGTCGGAAATGCGGCTGAGCGCCTGGGTGAAGCGGGCATGGGCATCGCGGGCTTCCATCGCGCTGGCATCGCGCTCGGCCGAAAGGGTGTTGAGCCGGGCCTCGTAGGCCTCCTGCTCGCGCATGGCCTGCTCGCGCAGATTGCCCGAGCCGATGCTTTCGATCAGCAGGAAGGCGGTGGCGAAGATCGACCATATGACGAAAAGCCCCACCCCGAGGATCGCGCCGAACTGGGTGAGCGGGGAAAGGCGGATGTAGCGGGTATCGGTATCCGTTCTGAGGAAGACGCGCCGCTCCGGGAACCAGCGCTCAAGGAGTGAATCGAGCTTGCTCAGGAGGCGTGTCTTCAATGGTTCTGTCCCGTTTCGTGAGTGCTTTTCGCATTCCCTGCCGCCGTCCGCTGCGGCGGCGGCTGCGCCCATCCCCCGGACGCGCTGCAAAACTGATTAACGGGCCTTGGAGGAAGGGGCAAGAATTTTACGCGCCCTGGGGCCGTGTGGGCCGTTGCCGGGGGAGGGCAGGCGGTTTTTTGCCTATCGGTGGGGCGGTTTGCCTCGCGCGCGGTGGGGCGCGTGGTGGGTGTGGAGAATGACTTTACCGCCTCGGTTTGGTGATGACCATTTTCGTATGTCGGCCCTTCAGCAACCATGCTCCGGGCTCAATGCTCCGGCCCGCCATCGGCCAGCGGCCAGTAGAAATCCGGCGGCAGGCCGGCCTCGGCGCGCTTTTCCTCGTTGAAGGGCGGGCGCAGGGGGCTGTGGAAATATTTTCGCACGAGGGCGTGGAATGTATCCTTGGG
>JALVEX010000450.1 GCA_027030435.1 Paracoccaceae bacterium | reverse complement strand
ACTCCACGCCAAGCTCCAGCGCGATGCCCGCCAGATGGCCGAGAATCTCGCCGCCACCTATCAGGTGGCCGGCCTTCCCGAGCTGCACGCCCAGATCGCTACCAACGTGGCCACCACGCGCGAGGGCGACAACCTCTATCTCTTCATCGACAATTCCGGCAAGGCGCTGTTCGGCAATTTCCTCATCAAGCGCCCCTTCACCGGCGCGCGCGATCTCGAGGGCGGCAAGGACGTGATCCTCCCCGGCCTCCCCGAAAAGGGGCGGGGCCTGCGCTTCGTGGCCTACGGGCAGAAGATCCCGGCCGGCTGGGTGATCGTCGCCCGCGATACCCGCGCCATCGAGGAGATGCGCCGCATCCTGATGGGGGCGATCGGCTGGGGGCTCGGCGTCGCCATGCTGCTTTCCGTGGCGCTGGCGCTCCTGCTGGCGCGGCGCACCGAGCGGCGTATCGCCCGCCTGAGCAGCGTGCTCGACAGGGTGGCGCGCGGCGATCTGTCCGCCCGTTTCCGTGAGAGGCGTCCGCGCCACGATGACATCGGCCGCGTGGCGGCGAAGCTCAACGAGATGCTCGAGCGCCTCTCGGCCTCGGTGGAAAGCCTGCGCCAGGTTTCAAACGATGTCGCCCATGATCTGCGCACCCCCCTGGCCCGCCTGCGCAACCGCCTCGAGCCCCTGCAGGCGCGGCCCGATCTGCCCGAGGCGGCACTCGGGGAGGTGGAACAGGCCATCGCCGAGGTGGACCGAATCGTGAAAACCTTCAATGCCGTCCTGCGCATCGCCCAGATCGAGGGCGGCAATGCCCGCCCGCGCATGGCGCGCGTCGATCTCAACGAACTGGCCGCCACCGTCCATGAGATGCTCGATCCGGTGGCCGAGGAAATGGGCCATGATCTGAGCTTCGCCCCCGCGCCCGCGCCCGCCTGCGTCAGCGCCGATCGCGACATGCTCGCCCAGGCGCTTGTCAATCTGGTGGAAAACGCGCTGCGCCACGCGCCGGCGCCCGCGCATGTGGAGATCCGTGTCGAGCCGGGGGAGGGGGAGGTGCGCCTCGTGGTGGCCGATGACGGCCCCGGCATCCCCGAAAGCGAGCGCGCGCAGGTGCTGCGCCGCTTCTACCGGCTCGAGAAGAGCCGCGCGCGCGAGGGCAGCGGGCTTGGCCTCAGCCTCGTGGCGGCGATCGTCAACCTGCATGACGCGTCCCTGATCCTGGCTGATAACGCGCCGGGATTGAGGGCTGAAATAGTAATGAAAACAGTTGATTGCGATGGGTAGCTAAAGTTTTCACGAAAGTTTCGGTTTTGCGGCGGCGGAAAAACCGGAACGGCTTAAACGAATCTTCACCCGATCACGTTTTCCTGACCGCGGTTTGTTCGCCGGGTGCGCATGCACACGTGCGGTCGTGAGCTTCAGGCCGGGGCCTGTTCAGGAGACGTGGAATGAAATTTTTCAACAACATCAAGATTTCGGTGAAGCTGCCGTTGCTCATGGTGATGGGCGGCATTCTGATGCTGGTCCTCGTTGGCGCCGTATCCTACATCAGCGCGCGCGATGCCCTCGTGGATGAGGGCAGCAAGAAGCTGGAGCTGGCGATGGCGTCCAGCAAGTCCGATCTCGAAAAGCAGCTCGATGGCCTCGGCAGCACGCTTGAAACCCAGGCCACCAGCCCGCTCATGCGCCAGGCCATGGTGGAATTCCGGGATGCCTGGACAGCCATTCCCGGTGACAAGCCCACCTATCTCCGGCAGGCCTATATCACCAACAACCCGAATTCCCCCGGCAAGCGCCATCTCATGGCCTACGCGCCTGACAGATCGAGCTACAGCCGCGCTCATCGCAAGTATCACGGCTTCTTCCGCACCATGGCCGAGCTTAACGGCATCGGCGATGTCTATCTGATCGATACGGATGGCAACATTCTCTATTCGGTGATGAAGAACGATGATTTCGCCGTCAATCTCGGCGATGGCCCGCTGAGCCGGACAGGCCTTGCCGCCAGCTACAAGGCGATCCGCTCGAAAGGATTCGATGCGCTCTCCGAAAAAAGCCTCGCCTTTTCCGATCTTGCCCCCTACGGGCCCGCCGAAAACGCGGTGAACAGCTTCCTCGCGGTGCCGATCCTCTCCTCCAACGGGGCGCTTCTGGGCGTGCTTGCCGCGGAAATTCCCGCCGCCCGCCTGACCGGAGCTCTCGCAAAGGTGAAGGGGCTGGGGCAGACAGGCGAAAACCTGCTTGTCGGCGCCGATTTCCTGATGCGCAACCAGTCCCCCCATCTCGAAGAGCCGACCGTTCTGCAAAAGAAGGTGGAGATCGAGCCGGTATCGCGCGCGCTTTCCGGTGAAAGCGGCCTGTTCCGGGGGAGGGGGCCCTTTGGCAGGGAGGTGATGGCGGCCTATGCGCCGGTTGATTTCGCGGGCGTGAAATGGGCGCTCGTCTCCCAGCAGGATACGAGCGAACTGCTCGCACCGGCCCGGGAGCTTCTGCACAGGATGGTCCTCCAGGGCAGCGGGCTGCTCGCCCTGATGGCAACCCTTGCCGTTCTCATCGCACGCGGGGTTTCGCGCCCGATCCATGCCCTGATCCGGGCCATGCGCCGCATTGCCAACAAGGATTACGAAACCCCCATCAACTGCAGCAATCGCAAGGATGAGATCGGGGTCATGGCCGATACGCTGCGCGATTTTCGCGACGAACTGAAAGCCGCCGACGAAGCCGCAGGTGAAGTGCTCTTCAAGGGGGCAGCTTTCGAGGGCTGCTCCGCCGGCCTGATGATGGTGGATCAGGATTTCACCATCCGCTATCTCAACCCCTCGATCCTGCGCCTTTTCCGGCAATATGTGGATGAATTTCGCACGATCCGCGAGGATTTCGTTCCCGAAGAGGTTATCGGCCGCAGCATGGACATCTTCCATGCCCGCCCCGAACATGTGCGCAGGATCATGCAGGATCCCGAGAACCTGCCCTATGCGACGGATATCAAGGTCGGCAAGGCGCGCTTTTCGCTCGATATCAATCCGGTGGTGGATGAGAACGGTGCGCAGATGGGCTGCGTGATCGAGTGGCAGGATGTTACCGATGCGCGAATGAATTCGGCGATCCTGGAAGCGCTCGATTCCCACCAGACCCGCCTGGAATTCGATCTCGACGGCACCCTCATCAATGCCAACGAGAATTTCCTGAAGGTTGCCGAAGTGCCGATCGAGGGCATCCTCGGCATCCCGATCGAGGACATGTTCATCTTCGATCAGGAACTGGCCAGGAAGAACGGGCCGGTTGTCGAACGCCTCAAAGCGGGAGAATCGATCTATGGCCGCTTCGAGGTTTCGGCGGGCCAGGAAAAGACCCTGCTTCTCGATGGTGCCTTCACCCCGGTTCTCGATCGCAGCGGCATGGTGATGCGCTTCATCCTGATCGCCAAGGACGTTACCGAGGTCCATCGCCGCATGGCGGAAGCGGCCAGGATGCGCGAAGAAATGGAACGCGCGCAGACAGCCGTTGTCGATGCGCTTCGCGTTGGCCTCAGCAAGCTTTCCGAAGGCGATCTGACAGCCCGGATCGAGGAGCCCTTCACCGAGGAATACGAGCAGCTCAGGACGGATTTCAATGCGGCCGTGAGGACCCTCAACCAGGCCATGCTGAGGGTGATCGAAAATGCCGAATCGATCCGCAACGAGGCCAAGGAAATCAGCACCGCCGCCGATGATCTTTCTCGCCGCACCGAGCGCCAGGCGGCAACCCTCGAGGAAACAGCCTCTGCGCTTGACGGGCTGACCGCGAGTGTCAGCGCCTCCGCGGAAGGCGCGGGGCGGGCCAACCAGGTCGTCTCCGAGGCCAAGGCCAATGCCGAGGCGAGCGGAGAGGTGGTCAGCGAGGCGGTGAACGCGATGGGGCAGATCGAGGAATCCTCAAACCAGATTTCCAAGATCATCAGCGTGATTGACGACATCGCCTTCCAGACCAACCTTCTGGCGCTCAACGCAGGCGTTGAAGCGGCCCGCGCGGGGGATGCGGGGCGGGGCTTTGCCGTCGTCGCTTCCGAGGTGCGGGCCCTGGCGCAGCGTTCTTCGGAAGCTGCGCGGGAGATCAACGAGCTGATCTCGGCCAGTGGCGAGCATGTGCAGCATGGTGTCGAGCTGGTGGGCGAGGCCGGCGAGGCGCTGAAAAGCATCGTGGCGTCGGTTTCCGACATCTCCCGCCATGTTTCGGAAATCGCGGCTTCGGCCGAGGAGCAGTCCGGCGGGCTTGCCGAGATCAACGCAGCCGTGAACCAGCTTGATCAGGTGACGCAGCAGAATGCGGCGATGTTCGAAGAAACGACGGCTGCCAGCCATGCGCTGACCCAGGAAGCCGAAACGCTGACGGCCACCATGTCCCGCTTCAGGACCGGCGAAGCCTTCGGTGAAGGCACCTCCCTTGAGGAGACGGTCGCGCCATTTCAGACGGCGCGTGCGCAGGAGGATGCTCCGGCCGATGACGTGACGCCTCCGGATGCTTCACCGCATGATGACAGCACGGGCAGGCAATCTGTCGCAGCCACCAGCGGCAATGCGGCACTCGCGCTCGACGATGAGCCTGATGTCTATGATGACTGGGAAGATTTCTGAGCCATCGATCCCGCCGGGGTGCTTTCCCGGCGGATCCTTTCGGCGCATGTGCAGGGTCGGTGAATGAACAACAGGCAGATCATCCATATTTCACAGGGCGAACATGCTGTGGGCGCATCGGAAAGGATGTGCATCACTACGATCCTCGGCTCCTGCGTGGCCGCATGCCTGTGGGATCCGGTGGCCGGGATCGGGGGCATGAATCACATCCTGCTGCCCGACCGGGCCGAGGGCCCGAGCGAATATGACAGTTTCGGCGTCAATGCGATGGAGGTTCTGATCAACGAGATCATAAAGATGGGCGGGGATCGCCGCAATCTAAAGGCCAAGCTTTTTGGTGGTGCCGTTCTCAACGCACGTCTGCGGGGAATCGGGACGCAGAATTCGGGATTCGCCGTTGCCTTCCTTGAAGCCGAAGGGATTCCCATCGTCGCGCAAAGCCTTGGCGGGCGACAGGCGCGGCGGGTGGAATTCTGGCCCTATGACGGACGGGCGCGCCAGAAGCTGCTGGCGATCGCCGAAGATCCGGTGGTTCCCGAGAAGCCTGCAAGCGCCGTGAAGAATGGTTCCGAGGTGGAATTGTTCTGAGATGCCATCCCTTTGCCCATGCCCGTTGCCCATGCCCGTGCAGCCGGAATCCGGGGTGCTCAGCCCCTCATGATTGACGTAACTCACCGCTGCGAATTATCTTCGCGCAAACGGAGAGCGCTATGGGCAGACCGACAACCAAGGATCTGGCGAGGGCGGCCGGGGTGAGCCTGGCCACGGTCGATCGGGTGTTGAATGCACGGGCCGGTGTGCGCCCGGCCACGATCGAGAAGGTGCGGCGCGCGATCGAGGAGATCGATTTCGTGCGCGACATCTCGGCCGCCAATCTCGCCCGTGGTAAAACCTACCGTTTCCTTTTTCTTCTGCCCGATCACGATGATGAATTCATCGCCATGATCCTGGCTTCCATTGAAGAGGCCAACCGCGCCGGCGTGATCGAGAGAATGGAGGCCGATGTGCTCCGGGTGCCGGCAAATGATCCCCACGAGATCGCGCGCCGCCTCGATGCCATCCATGCGGGCGATTGCGATGGCATTGCTCTCATGGTGCCGGAAACTCCGCAGGTCCGTGACGCCGTCGGGCGCATGATCGCGCGCGGCATCGGGGTGGTGGCCTTCGTTTCCAACCAGCCGAGCGCTGAAAACGCCATTTTTGTCGGGATCAACAACATGGCCGCCGGGCGCACCGTCGGGCAGTTGATGGGGCGTTTTTCGGGGGACCGGCGGGGTGTCGTGCTTGTGGTGACGGAGACGATGCAATCGCGCGACAGCCAGGAGCGGCGCCTCGGATTCGATCAGATCATGGCGCGACATGCCCCGCGGCTGCGTGTCGGCCCTTCGCTCGAGACGCATGGGGATGGCGGGCGCACCCGCCGTATCATTCTGAACGCGGTGGAAAGAGGGCATGAGATCGCGGGGATCTATCTCATGCATCACGACATCAAGGAAGCGATGAAAGCCATTGAAGAAGCAGGCATTTCGCGTGATGCGATTGTCATCGGGCACGAATTGACACCACATACCCGGGCCTGCCTTCTCAATGGCCGGATGGATGCGGTGATCACCCAGGATGTGGGGCATCTGGTGCGCAGTTCCATCCGCATTCTGCGCGCCAAGGCCGATCGGCTGCCCACTGTTCCCTCGCAGGA
>JALVEX010000449.1 GCA_027030435.1 Paracoccaceae bacterium | reverse complement strand
CTTTCTCGCATGGCTCGATTTCCGCGCCCTGGGGCTCGCGCCCGCGGCGCTGACGGCGTTTCTGCGCGACAGGGCCGGGTGGCTGGTCAGCCGCGGCGAGGCCTTCGGCCCCGGCGGCGCGGGCTTCGCGCGGGTCAACATCGCCTGCACCCGGGCGCGGCTGACCCGGGCGCTTGAGCGGCTCGAAACGGCGGTAAGCCGAGGGCTGTAAACAGGCAGCCACGCACGGGCCAACGCGCCCTGTATCTGCTGCGGTCCTGTGCATTATCGCACGTTCGCCCTTGCGCATCTTTGGGGTGTTTGCAGGTGCGGGATCTCCATATATATCATGATGGAAGTTTCATCGCATCCGCTGAAGCATCTCGAATGGAGCAAGAATGAACCGTCCGCGCATCGGCATCATCACCAATCCGGCGATCCTGAACGATCACTATCCCGCCCATGCCTCCGGCACCATGAACGTGGCCGCGATCAGCGAGGTGGCGGGGGGGATGCCGCTGCTCGTTCCGGCCGATCCGGCGCATGTGCGCATCGATGAGCTGCTCGAGAGCTTCGACGGCTTCCTCCTCACCGGCGGGCGGCCCAATGTCCACCCGGAGGAATACGGGGAAATGCCGACCGAGGCGCATGGCGTGTTCGATCGCGCCCGCGATCGGATCACCCTGCCGCTGATCCGCGCCTGCGTGGAGCGCGGCCAGCCCTTCTTCGGGGTCTGCCGCGGCTTTCAGGAGGTGAACGTGGCCATGGGCGGCACGCTGCACCCGGAGATCCGCGATCTGCCGGGGCGCGACAATCACCGCATGCCCCCGGAGGGCACGCTCGAGGAGAAATTCGCGCTGCGCCACAAGGTCACCCTCACCAGAGGCAGCCCGTTTCACGAGATCCTCGGCACCACCGAGGTGATGACCAACAGCCTGCACGGCCAGGGGATCAAGACGCCGGGCGCGCGCATCGTGATCGATGGCGTGGCGCATGACGGCACGCCCGAGGCGATCCATGTCAAGGATGCGCCGGGCTTCACGCTCTCGGTGCAGTGGCACCCGGAATACAACGCCGCCCGCGATCCCGTCTCGCGCGCCCTGTTCGAAGCCTTCGGCAAGGCGGCGCGGGCCTGGGCCGGGGGCCGGGCGAAGGGCCTGCGCCGCATCGCCTGAAATCCCCGATCCACTCTTGACCTTCCCCCTGCCGGAAGCCCCATCAAGGGGAAAAAGGACCAAAGGGAGCGGGAATCGATGAACGGCAGGATCATTATCGCGGGCTTCGGCCTTCTGGCCGTCGTGGCGGCCGGGTATCTTGCGCTGAAGGGCGGCTCCGGCGAGGCGCCGGCGCCCGAAAGCGCGCAATCTGTGCCTGCAGGCGGGGCGGCAGGAGGGAAAGCTGCACCATCGGGCGCGGCGATTGCCGAGGTGCGCGTGCCGCCGCTCGAAGGGCTTGCGAAGATGGGGCAGATGGCCTTCAGGGCCAGATGCGCAGGCTGCCACGGCGAGAAGGCCGAGGGGCAGAAAGGCGTGGCGCCGCCGCTCGTGCATGATTACTACAAGCCTTCCCATCACGGCGATGCCGCCTTCATGCTGGCGGCACGCACCGGCGTGCGCGCCCATCACTGGCGCTTTGGCAACATGCCGCCCGTGAAGGGCGTGACGGATGCCGAACTCAAATCCATCATCGCCTATGTGCGCGCGCTCCAGAAGGCCAACGGCATCTATTGATCTCTACCGGGCGCCCGGGCGCGCGCCCCGCGAAAGAGGATCTCCTGGGCCTTTCTGTCGGCCTTGAGATCGCCGCGGTTCTGCGCCGCCACGGCCCGCCCCGCCTGCACGCCGGGGCGCGCGCCCACCGTTTCCAGCCAGCGCGCCATGTGGGGCTTGTCCTCGAGGGTCTGTTCCTGGCCCTTCCAGAGGCTCGCCCAGGGCCAGATCGCCATGTCGGCGATGGAGAAGAAATCGCCTGCAACATATTCGGTTTGCGCCAGCTGACGATCGAGCACGCCGTAAAGGCGCGCGGTTTCATTGCGGTAGCGCTCCTTGGCATAGGGCAGATCCTGCGGCGGCTCCAGGGAGGGTGCGTATTTCAGGAAATGATGCGCCTGGCCCGCCATCGGCCCGAGCCCGCCCATCTGCCACATCAGCCATTGATCCACCTGCACGCGCTCACGCTCCGTCCTGCCGTAGAACTGCCCCGTCTTGCGCGCCAGATACTGCAGGATCGCGCCGGATTCGAAGATCGAGATCGGCCTGCCGTCCGGCCCCTGTGGATCGATGATCGCCGGCATGCGGTTGTTGGGCGCGATCTTCAGAAAATCGGGATCGAACTGCTCGCCCGCGCCGATGTTGACGAGGTTGAGATTCCACGCAAGCCCCATCTCCTCGAGTGCGATGGCGATCTTCCAGCCGTTCGGCGTGGGCCAGTAGTAGAGTTCGATTGCGTCGCTCACGGTGCATTTCCCCCCAGTTGCTCTCCCGCATCCTTGCGTGCAGGGCGGGGAAAGCGCAACAGGTCAGCCATGCACATCTCTCTTCGCATTGCCGCACATCATGCCCTTTTTCGCCAACTCGACCAGTTTCCCGCGGCGCGGGGCGCCGGGCAGCCCCGCAGGGCTTGACCGGCCACCCCCGCCGCGTTAGGCAGGCTTCACTCGTGGCGATTTGTTACCGGATTGCGGGCCACGCTAAACAAGCCGCTAAAGAGGTCGAGCCGCGCGAAAGCGCGAAATGCCCGCCCCCTGATCCGGTGGCGGTTTTTTTGTGCCCGGAGGGATCGGATGGCAGGGGGTCGGATGGCAGGGGAATGGAAGGCGCGCACGAAGGCGGTGCATGATGGCACGCGCAGGAGCGGCTATGGCGAGGTATCGGAGGCTCTGTTTCTGACGCAAGGGTTCGTCTATCCTTCCGCCGAGGCGGCCGAGGCGCGCTTTCGCGAGCTGGGCAAGGATGAATTCATCTATGCCCGCTACGGCAACCCCACGGTGCGGATGTTCGAGGAGCGCATGGCGGCGCTCGAGGGGGCGGAGGATGCCTTCGCCACCGCTTCGGGGATGGCGGCCGTTCATGCCGCGCTGACGGCGCCGTTGCGCGCGGGCGATCGGGTGGTGGCGGCGCGGGCGCTGTTCGGCTCCTGCCTCTACATCCTCAACGATCTGCTGGCACGCTTCGGGGTCGAGGTGGAGCTTGTGGACGGGGCCGACAACGCCGCCTGGCGTGCGGCGCTTTCGCGCCCGGCGAAGCTTGTCTTCTTCGAGAGCGTCGCCAATCCGACGCTCGAACTTGTGGACATTGCAGAGGTTTCCCGCCTGGCCCGCGGGGCGGGCGCGCTGGTGGTTGTGGACAACACCTTCGCCACCGGAGTGCTGAGCCGGCCGCTGGCGCTCGGGGCCGATGTGGTGATCTATTCCGCCACCAAGCATGTGGATGGCCAGGGGCGCTGCCTTGGCGGGGTGATCCTCGCCAGCCGAGATTTCGTCCGCGGCGAGATCGAACCCTTCATGAAGCACACCGGCGCCTCGATGAGCCCGTTCAGCGCCTGGGTGATGCTGAAGGGGCTCGAGACGCTGGATCTGCGCGTGCGCGCCCAGGCGGCGAATGCCGAGGCGCTGGCGGGTGCCCTGCGCGGCCATGAGAAGCTTGCGCGGCTGATCTGGCCGGGGCTCGCCGATTTCCCGCAGGCCGATCTTGCGGGGCGCCAGATGGATCACGGCGGCACCATGCTGACGCTCGATGTGAAGGGCGGCAAGGAGGGGGCCTTCCGCTTTCTGAATGCGCTCAGGCTTTTCACCATCACCAACAATCTGGGCGATGCGAAAAGCCTCGTGACGCATCCGGCCACCACCACCCACCAGCGCCTCGGCGAAGAGGAGCGCGCGGCGCTTGGCATCACGCCCGGCATGGTGCGCATGAGCCTTGGCCTCGAGGATGCGGGCGATCTGATCGCGGATGTGACGCAGGCGCTCGGGGCGGTCTGAGGCGGCCAGAGGCAATGGGGGCGGGCCACTTCTGGCCAGCGGGTGAAAAATCGCGTAATAGTCGGGCTGCGAACGGGAGGCCGGAGGGCTTGAGATGAACATCCAGAAGCCGAAAGCGGGGCAGGGCGGGCCGCCCAGCCGGGAAGAGGCGGAAAAGGCGCTCGAGCTGTTGCGCGAATGGGCCTCATCCGTGAGCGCGCTCGAGGCGGCGGCGCTTGATCCCGTGGTGTCGCGGCTGTTGCCGGGGCAGGAGGTATCGAACTACCCGGCGCTGGCGCGGGCCTACCCGGAGGAATTCACGGCGGACGAGGCCTACAAGGCCTCGCTCCCCGATCTGCAGAACGGGCCGGAGAGCCTGATCCGCGGCGCGAAGCGCCATATCCAGCATGTGGGGATCTCCAATTTCCGCCTGCCGATCCGCTTTCATACCCGCGACGGCGGCGAGGTGCAGCTTGAAACCTCCGTCACCGGCACGGTGAGCCTCGAGGCGGGGAAGAAGGGGATCAACATGTCGCGCATCATGCGCAGCTTCTACGGCCATGCGCAAAAGACCTTCAGCATCGATGTGATCGAGGCGGCGCTCAACGATTACAAGGCCGATCTCGAGAGCTTCGACGCCCGCATACAGATGCGCTTTTCCTTCCCCGCGCTCCTGCCTTCGCTGCGCTCGGGGCTTACGGGCTACCAGTATTACGACATCGCTCTGGAGCTTGTGGAGACGCGGGGGAAGATATCGAAATTCATGCATCTGGATTACGTCTATTCCTCCACCTGCCCGTGTTCGCTTGAGCTTTCCGAACATGCGCGCCAGTTCCGCAGCCAGCTCGCGACGCCCCATTCCCAGCGCTCGGTGGCGCGCATCTCGGTGCAGCTTCTGCCGGGGCCGCGGCTGTGGTTCGAGGATCTGATCGATATCTGCCGTGCCGCCGTGCCCACCGAAACCCAGGTGATGGTGAAGCGCGAGGACGAGCAGGCCTTCGCCGAACTGAATGCCGCCAATCCGATCTTCGTGGAGGATGCGGCGCGGCTGTTCTTCGAGGCCCTGCAGAAGGATCCCCGGATCGGCGATTTCCGCATCATTGCCAGCCACCAGGAGAGCCTGCACAGCCACGATGCGGTGAGCATTCTCACCGAGGGCGACACCTTCGAGAGCGAGAGCCTCGATCCCTGGCTGTTCAACACGCTCTACAAGGTAGGCTGACCCACGCCACCACGGCGGGCGCCGGAGGTGATGTCGCCTTCGGGCATCTGCGGGCGGGCATCTGTGGGCACGGGCCGGTCTTTCAGGCCCTTCTCTTCAATCCCAGCAGCTCACGAGCACCGTCATGTCTGCGGCAATGGCGGCGAGATCCTCGGGCGCGCGCGCCTCGCCGGGCGGGCCTTCTTGCGGCGTGATCGCATTTTCCGCCAGAAAACCGGCGAGCGCCGCGGCCCTGGCGGCGAAATGGACGTCATCGGGCAGGCGGCGGCTGTTATCTGCCAGGCGGGGCAGCAGCATGCCCAGCACCAGCCCGCCCCGATCGAGCACCGGCCCGCCCGCATCCCCCGGCCGGGCGGCGATCTCGAGCCGGTAGAGCCAGGGTTCGCCATCGAGGCCGCGCATGTCGGCGAGGCGGCCGAAGGTGAGGCTCGGGGCATCGAGAATCCCCTCGTAGGAATAGCCGGCGGCGCTGATCTCGGAGCCGAGCCTCGGGGGCTGGGCGCGCAGGCGGGCATGGGCGGCCGGGGCGAGGGGCTCGGCGGGGGTGATGAGCGCCAGCCCGCGGGCGGGATCGGCGGCCTCGAGGCGGGCCTCGTATTCATCATCGATGGTGATCCGGCCGCACTCGCTTGCCGCATCGAGGGTGGTCAGCACGCTCCCCCTGCCGTCCACGAAGAAGCCCGAGCGCGAGAGGCGGGGCTTGCGGATTTCGAGCCCGGCCACGAGATCCACGCTCTGATCCTCGCCCGGGGGCTGGGCGAGATCGTCGAGGCTGATGCCGGGCAGGGGCCTGAAGCTCGCGCGCATTTCATCGAGCACCCTTGCGCGCCGCGTTTCATCGCCGGCGGGCCACACGAGGATGAAGCCCTTGATCAGGCCGTCTTCGAGCCGCGCCTCGGCGTGGCTGGCGATCTTGCCGTCGGCACCCTCGATCATGAATTCCCGCGCCTTCAGGAAGCGTTCGCCTTGGGGGGGGATGATCTCGAGGCTCTGGAGCACCTCGTAGAGCCCCGCCAGCGCCGTTTCATCGCCTTCCTGGGAGATCAGGAACACGCGCACGCCGGAATCATTGCGGCTGTCGTAATGGGCGAGCGGGGGGGCGTAGCGGGTGAAATCGACCAGCTTCAGCGGCAGGCCGATCTCG
>JALVEX010000448.1 GCA_027030435.1 Paracoccaceae bacterium | reverse complement strand
AGATCCGCCATGTAGGCCAGCCAGAAATCGACTCCCGCGAGCAGCGTGACAATCGCCGCGACGGCAAGCCCCGCGACAGCCGCCGCCGCCATCATGCGCCAGGCCCTATGAAGGATCAGCACCACCGCGAGCGCCGGGGCGAAGGCGATGAAATAGGTGATTTTCAGAAGCGCAAGGAAGGCGAGGCAAAGGCCGATCAACACGCCGTCGAGGAGCGGCCGTGGCCGCGTCTGCCCGGGCAGCGGGGGCAGGACGGCCAGCAGGATGGCCACATAGGCAAGTGCCCAGGCCCATCGGTTGTAATACATGGAAACGCCGATCGTCGGGGTGCTGCCGCCATGCACGAGCGCCATTCCCAGCACGATGACGTAAAACCCTGTGAGCATCGCCATGGCGCCGCTCCCGAGACGGCTTGAAAGCGCGCGCCACAGCATCGGCAGGGTCAGGAGGCTCACCAGGATGCTGCCGAGGATGAAAGCCTGGCCGATATCGGGGCCGAGCTTCATCACCAGATTGATCGGTGCGAAGGCGAGGATGCCGATCGGGGTCATGAAATCCCTGTGCGGCAGGGCGCCGGCATCCATCCTGAGCAGGATATCCATCATATGGAGCGTATCGCCCTCGTGGCCATCGATCATCAGCACGCCGGGCCAGGCCGTGAGCGCGGCGAAGAGGAGGAAGGTTGCTGCAAGAACTGTCTGCAATTTCAAGTGGTTACTGCTGCTCATCTGCCCTCTCGCGTTTTATGAGTGCATTTTTTCGCACATTGCCCGCACATTAGTCGTTCTCAGGGCGCCATGCAAAAGCCCAATTTCGTATCTATTGTTTCCACAAATCCCCATTAGGGAGAAATCAGGATGTTAAGCAGTTTCTGGCGAAGCGGAAAGGCAGACGCAATGAACATGCACGCGGCCAATGTTTTGGCGCCCCCGGCGCCGCGCACTCTCGAGGACATGCAGCTCCCGATCGTGATGATGCGCGATATTCTTCTCAAGACCATCTTCCGCAAGAATCTGGAAATGGTGAGCGAAATCGCGAAATCGCTCTGCCTGCCGATCGGGGTGACACAGGAGCTGGTGGATCTCGCGCGCAGCCAGAAGCTTCTCGAGGCCACCGGCACGCTGCACGCCAATTCGGGCGGCGAGATGGGCTATCAGCTTACCGATGCGGGCAAGGCGCGCGCGCTCGATGCGCTTTCGCAATCGGAATATTACGGCGCCATGCCGGTTCCGCTCGATATCTACAGCGAGCAGGTGAAGCGGCAATCGATTCGCAACATCAAGATCACCCGCGAGCAGCTGACAGCCGCCATGGGCCATCTGATCCTGCCCGACGAGCTTCTCGATCACCTCGGGCCGGCCGTGGGCGCGGGGCGCTCCATCCTGATGTATGGCCCGCCGGGCAACGGCAAATCCTCGATCTCCAACGGCATCCGCGACGCGCTGGGCGACAAGATCTACGTGCCCCGCGCCATCGAATATGCGGGCCAGGTGATCACCGTCTATGATCCGATCGTGCACACCGCCGCCGAGGTGGTGGAGGAGGATCCCAATTCCCTGCGCCGGCGCGGCGCCAATTTCGACAGCCGCTACGTGCTGTGCGAGCGGCCCACGGTCATCACCGGGGGCGAACTCAGCCTCTCCATGCTCGATCTCGTCTACAACCCGACCTCGCGCACCTATCAGGCGCCCCTGCAGCTCAAGTCCACCGGTGGCGTGTTCATCGTGGACGATCTCGGCCGCCAGGAAGAGCCCCCGCAGGCGCTGATCAACCGCTGGATCGTGCCGCTCGAGGAAGGCAAGGATATCCTCGCCCTGCAATCGGGCGAGAAATTCGAGGTGCCCTTCGATACTCTTGTGATCTTCTCCACCAACTTCCACCCCAACGAGATCTTCGACAAGGCGGCCCTGCGCCGGATCTTCTACAAGATCAAGATCGACGGCCCGAACCAGGAGGATTTCCTCAAGATCTTCGCCATGGTGGCGCGCAAGAAGAAGATGCCGCTCAATGAGGCGGCGCTGGTGCATCTGCTGAAGAAGAAATACCCCACCATCAACAATGAATACGCCAATTACCAGCCAGTCTTCCTGATCGATCAGATGATCTCGATCTGCGAATTCGAGGGCATCCCCTATCAGATGACGCCCGAGCTCATCGATCGGGCCTGGTCCAACATGTTCGTGAAGGAAGAGGCGATCGAACACTGAAGCGAAGGGGCGCCCGAAGGCGGCGCCCCTCAATCTTCCTTCAGAAATCCGTTTTCGATGACATTATGCTGATATTTCCGGCTGACGGGAACGACGGAACCATCCCTGAGAAAGACGGATATCCGGCCGTTTTTCTTCCGGGCATCGACGATTGCATCCTCGGCAACCCAATGCGAGCGATGCACGCAGAAACCGCGCGTGCCATCTTCCGTTTCATTCACCGCATCGGCAAAGCGCATGCGGATGCTGTGCATGCCGTTTTCGGTGAAGATGTCCACGAAATGATCCCTGGCGCTGATCCGGATCACACGGCCGCGCTTCTCTTCCGGGAGGCGCTCCATTATCCGCGGTGCGGTATTTTCGGGCTTCATGGCGGTTTCGATGGTGAAATAGCGTATCGCGTGTATGGCGATCGAGATCAGGAAGACGACCGCCACAAACAGGATGAAATCCGGCATCATTGAGCGATCAAGCCTGAATACATGGATGGTGAGGAAATAAATCACCGTGGGAAAGGTGATTGCGAGTATCAGCGAGGCAACGGTGCCGATCTTCCAGTAGGACCAGTGCGGCCTGTTCAGGATCAGGGCCGAGCGGATGGCCGTTATCATGACAATGGAAAGGCCGATGAGGAAGCTCCAGTAGAAGGTCCTCTCGAACAGACACATCGTGATGTATGAGCCGAACGGCCCGGCAATGCCAACGATCAGGCTGAGGATAACGAAGAGCAGTTTCTTCAAGGGGGTGTTCAGATCCCTGAGAAACCTGTTCCAGTACACTCGCATACATCTCACCCATTCACCACAACACCAATAACCAGCCGCGGCCGGATAGCGCCAGAATGGCCGTTATGCAACTTTCTTGTCGTGAAACCCTGCGTCACGAACAGTAGAGCAGGCCATCTGATCCCGCCACTTGGGGAATTCCCGTATTGCCCAGGGGCGGCCGGGATCGCGTCAGACGGAGAGCTTCTTGAAGATCGGCTCGGGGATGGCGCGGATGATCGCCATGATGTAGCGCCAGAAGAAGGGGGTGTAGAGGATGTTGCGCTTCCTGCGCGCCGCCTTCAGGATATGGGCGGCGATCTTCTCCGGCGAGGCCACGAGAAACATCCCCTCGATCCCCCAGGTCATGGCGGTATCCACGAAGCCGGGCTTGACCGTCATCACATGCGCGCCGCTGCGTGCGAGGCGATTGCGCAGGCCGGAAAGATATGTGGCAAAGCCCGCCTTCGCCGCGCCGTAAACGTAATTGCCGATACGCCCGCGATCCCCGGCCACCGAACCGACGCCGATGATCGTGCCCGCGCCGCGCTCCTCGAGAAGGGGCGCGAGCCTGTGCAGGAATTCCGCCGGACCGGTGAAATTGTCGGCCACGACCCCCCGGATCAGGGCGGGATCGGCATCGATCGCCGCCTGATCGGGCATGGAGCCGATGAAGACGGCGGCATTGATGCTGCCTGGCCCCTCCTTCGTCCGTGCGAGCGGGGCCTTGAAGCTTTCGGGGCGGCGGGCATCGAATTTCACCGCTTCGGCGCCGGCGGCCCCCCGCGCCCGGCAATCGGCGGCGGTGCGTTTCATGTCGTCCAGATCGCGCCCGGCGAGGATCACATGCGCGCCCTCCTCGGCCACGATGCGGGCAAAGGCGCGCGCCATGGAGGAGGTGGCGCCGAGGATGATCCAGGTTTCGCTTGCAGTGCTGTTCATGCCGGGCTCCTCAGATCAAGACGGCGGACAAGATCGGTGACGAAGCGGCCATCGGGATCGGCCTCGGCCACTTCCCCGGCCCACATCGGGTGCTCTTCATACATGGCCTTCACCCGCGCCCCGCTGGCGAGCGAATCCTTGGCGAGATAGATGCGCCCGCCGGCGGCCTCGGTCATCTCCCCGAGGCGGGCGATCAGCAGGCGCGCCTGGGGGCGATTGGGGAAATCGACGGCGAGCGTGTAGCCCTCCATCGGGAAGGACATCATGCCCGCGCGTCCCGGCCCCATGCGCTTGAGCACCGCGAGCGGCGAGGCAAGGCCCGAACTGGCGATGGTTTCTAGCATCTCGCGCAGGCGCCCGGCGGCTTCGATCGGCACCACGCATTGAAACTGGTGGAAGCCGCGCTTGCCGTAAAGCCTGTTCCAGTCATGGATCTTGTCGAGCGGGAAGAAGAATTCGCCGATGCGCTTCACCGAGGTGCGCCCATGGGCGGGAACGCGGCTGAAATAGGCGCGGTTGAAGAGCTTTACCACGGGCTTCGAGAGCGCGAAATGGGGGGCGTTCATCGGCACCGAGCGCGCCTTCTTCGGCTTGGGCATGAGGCCGGAGCCGGTTTCGCCTTCCTCGAGGATTCCGCGCCCGAGCGCCTCGCCGCGCGCGGTGGCATCGATCCAGCCCACCGTGTAGGTGGCCGAAGAGTGATCGAGAAGCTCGAGGAACTGCTCGAAATTCTCCGCCCGCCGCTCCGTCACCATCATCACATCGCCCTTGCAGGGGATCATCTGCAGCTTTGCCGAGAGGATCACGCCCGTCTGGCCAAGCCCGCCCACGGTGGCGCGGAAGAGGCCGGCGCCGCGCTTCGGCCCGATCACGCGCGCCTTGCCGTCAGGCCCGAGCAGGGTCAGGCTTTTCACATGCTGGCCGAAGCTCCCCATGTGATGGTGGTTCTTGCCGTGCACGTCATTGGCGATGCAGCCGGCAACGGTGGCAAAGCCGGTGCCGGGCAGCACGGCGGGCAGCCAGCCCTGCGGGGCGTAGAGGCGGGCAAGCTCGCCGATCCGCACCCCGCCTTCCACCTCGATCACGCCGGTTTCGCCGTCAAATCCGAGGATGCGGTCAAGGCGGGTCATGTCGATCACATGGCCGCCGTCATTGAGCGGCGCGTCACCATAGGAGCGGCGCATGCCTGCGGCAGGGGCGGGGGTGCTTTCAAGGAGCTTGGCGAGAGCGGGCGCGCGCTCGGGGCGGGCCACCTTCTCGCGCGCCTTCAGCACCCGGCCCCAGCCGGTGTTGATCTCATCTTTCCACTGCATCCTGAGCCTTTCCGGAGATGCGTTCGGCCACGGGGAAGACCAGAAGGCCGATCCCGATCGCGAACCAGAGCGTTGTGACGCGGATGATCGCGGTCGCCGGCAGGCTGACCTCGAAGGGCACGCCCTCCATCGCCAGAAGCGCGATCATCGCCGCTTCCGCGCCGCCAACGCCGCCGGGCGCGCCCGTGAGCCCGCCCGCAAGGGTGGCAAACACGAAGATGGCCACGGCCTTCGAGAGGCCGATGTCGGCCCCGAGCCAGCCCAGCAGAAGATCGAAGGCATAGCCCTCGGCCGCCCAGCCCGCAAGGCCGAGCAGGATCGCGGGGGCAACCACGGCAGGGTGCGAGAACTGCCTGAGCGAACGCGCGGCGCGGCGCAGCCTGGCAAAGAGCCGCGGCGCGCGCCCGGTGCCGCGATAGCCAAGCGTGGCCAGCAGCGCCAGAAGCTTCGGCCGGGTGGCGACGATTGCGCCCGCAAGCGCCAGCGCCGCCACCGGCAGCCCGCCCGCTATGCCCACCGTGGCGAAGGCCAGAGAAATGCCGAGGATGAGCGCCATGGACGCCAGATCCGAGGCGCGATCCATCAGCACGAGAGGTGCCGTGCGCTCGAACGGCCAGCCGGTTTCACGCCGGATCCAGCGCATCCGCACCAGCTCTCCCACCCGCCCCGGCGTGACGCTCATGGCAAAGCCGCCGAGGAAATGGCGAAGATCCTGCACGAGCCCCGTGGGCAGGCCCAGGCGGCGCGCGAAGAGGTGCCAGCGCAGCCCGCGAAAGAGGTAATTGACGAGCGAAAGCGCCAGCAGCGCGAGGAATTCAGGGGCCGAGATGCGGGCGATCTGGGCACGGGTTTCCTCCCAGCCGACAGTGGCCGCCATGGCCGCGAGCCCGGCGAGCATGAGCCCGAACAGACCGAGCAGGATCCACAGATCACGCCGCCCCCGCCCGCGCTCGGGCGCGGGGCTTGGCGGCAGGGCCGGCCTTGCTTCGGGTTTGGTGCTGCTCATCATCATTGACCGCGAACTAACGACAGATTCGGGCAACAATATGAAGCTGTTTCGCAAACGTGAACAGTATTGCGCCAA
>JALVEX010000447.1 GCA_027030435.1 Paracoccaceae bacterium | reverse complement strand
GCGCTGCGCCGTCAAACACCACCATGCGCACCGAGTTCGAACCCACGTCCACCACCCCGACGCGCCTCAGCGCGCGGGCATCGGGATCCTCGAAGAGGGGTGGGCCATAGGCGCCCCAATCCTCGAAATCGGCGTTCATGGCATCCCCCCGGCGGCCTTCTTCATGCCCTTCCATGCCCTGTCTAGCCGGGGCGGGGCGGGAGCGTCAATCATTCGAATGTGTCAATTCGGGCACATCCGCCGCCCCCGCCGAGCCGCGCCCGGAAAGCGAGGGGTTTTCCATGAAGAACTTGTGGCAGTTGAAGGGCTGTTCGCCATCGGGCACGGGGGGGCGCTCGTAGCTGCCGTCGGGGCGCAGGATCCAGCTTTGCGCCTCGTCGCGCAGGTTGGCGGCCATGATCTGGCGCGTGATCTGGGCCTTGACGGTGGCGTTCTTCATTTCCACCAGCGTTTCCACGCGCCGGTTGAGGTTGCGGTCCATCCAGTCTGCGGAGCTGATGAACACCCGCGCCTTCTTCGAGGGCAGGCCCTTGCCATTGCCGAAAACGGCGATGCGCGAGTGTTCGAGAAAACGGCCGACGATGGATTTGACACGGATGTTCTCGCTCAGGCCCGCGATGCCGGGGCGCAGGCCGCAGATGCCGCGCACCACGAGGCTGATCTTCACGCCCGCCCGGCTCGCCTCGTAAAGGGCGTCGATCACATCTGGCTCGATCAGGGCGTTCATCTTGGCCCAGATTTCGGCCGGGCGCCCGGCGCGGGCGTGCTCTGCCTCGGCGCCGATCAGCTCGAGCAGGCGGTCCTTGAGGGTGACCGGAGCGATGGCGAGGTTTTCGAGCTTCTCGGGGCGGGCATAGCCGGAGAGGTAATTGAACACCTTGTGCGCATCGCGCCCGAGCGCGCCGCTGCAGGTGAAGAAGGAGAGATCGGTGTAGATGCGGGCGGTGATCGGGTGGTAATTTCCGGTGCCGTAATGGGTATAGGTGACGAGGCGATCGCCCTCGCGGCGCACTACGGCGCTGATCTTGGCATGGGTCTTGAGATCGAGAAAGCCATAGACCACATGCGCCCCCGCGCGCTCGAGCTTGCGCGACTGGCGGATATTGGCCGCTTCGTCAAACCGGGCCTTCAGTTCCACCAGCGCGGTCACCGATTTGCCCGCCTCCGCCGCCTCGCACAGCGCATCGACGATCGGCGAGCGCTCCGAGGTGCGATAGAGCGTCTGCTTGATCGCCAGCACATCGGGATCGCGCGCCGCCTGCTGGAGGAAGCGGATCACCATTTCGAAGGTTTCGTAGGGGTGATGGAGGAGCATGTCCTTCTGGCGGACGGCGGCAAACATGTCGCCCTCGAAATCCTGCACCCGCTCGGGCACGCGCGGCGTGAAGGGGGGCCAGAGCAGATCGTGGCGGTGGGGGAGCACCAGCTCCCCGAGATCGGCAAGCCCGAGCATGCCGGAAATCTCGATGATTTCCTCGTCGCGCACATGCAGCTCGCGCTGGATCAGGGCACGCAGGGCCGGGGGGGCTTCGGCGGTGATCTTGAGGCGCACCACCTCGCCGCGCCGCCGCCGCTTCAGCGCAACCTCGAATTCGCGCACCAGATCCTCGGCTTCCTCCTCAAGCTCGAGATCGCTGTCGCGCAGCACGCGAAAGGCGCAGTGCCCGCGGGCGCGGTAGCCGGGGAAAAGCTCCTCCAGATGCATCAGCAACAGCTCCTCGAGAGGGAGGAAGCGATCCTCGCTCTCGCCCTCGCTTTCGGATGGCAGGGCGATGAAACGGCTGATCTGCTGGGGGATGGGCAGGAGGGCCTGGAGGCGGCGCTTGTCGGATTTGCGCTCGAGCTGGAGGGCGAGCGCGAAGCCGCCGTTGGGGATGAAGGGAAAGGGGTGCGCGGGATCGATGGCGAGGGGCGAGAGCACCGGAAAAACGTTTTCGATGAAATGGCGCGAAAGGTGCCGGCGATCGGCATCGCCGAGCCGCTCGCGATCGAGCAGGATGATCCCCTCGCCTTCCATCATCGTGCGCAACTCCCGCCAGACATCCTGCTGGGCGGCCAGCAGGCGGCGGGCGTCTTCGTTGATCAGCCTGAGCTGCTCGGCAGGGGTGAGGCCATCGGCCGAACGGGTGGTGTTGCCGGCCTGCGCCAGTTCACGCAGGCCGGCCACGCGCACGGTGAAGAATTCATCGAGATTGGTGGCCGAGATCGAGAGGAAACGCAGGCGCTCAAGGAGCGGCACGCGCGCATTTCCCGCCTCTTCAAGCACCCGCCAATTGAAGGCGAGCCAGCTGAGCTCGCGGTTGAAGAAGCGCTTCGGCCCGGCGAATTGGGCTGCATCGAGCCTGTGCGGCTCGGGGAAGGGAGAATTGAGGAAATCGGCTTCGGTCATCGGCGCGCCTCATCTGCTGGAAGGGCAATAATATGAGGCGGGGCTCAGTGCTTGTCCAGCACCCGGGCGGCCAGATGGGTAGTGATCGCGCGATGTTCGGCGAGCGCGGCGCGATCGAGCGCATCAACGATTTCACAGAGTGCCGCGAAGGAGCGCTCCACCCGCGCCACCAGATAGCTGACGAGGCCGGGAGAAACCGTGATCTGGCGATCGGCGAAGAGCTTTACCAGCATGGCGGCGAGCAGGGCATCATCCGGCGGATCGATCCCGACGGCAAGCGCACCCCGCAGGCGGCTTTCGAGATCGGGGAGCGTGAAGGCCCAGCGCGCGGGCGGCGTACGGGCGGTGAGGAGAAGCGGCTTTCGCGCGGCGCGCGCCATGTTGTGGAGATGGAAGAGGAGGGTTTCGCGCACGCCGTGGCCGGCGATGCGATCGGCGTTTTCCACCGCCACCGGGCCTTCGCAGAGCCCGGGCAGCGCGCTTTCCTCGAGCGCCTCCGCCTCCACCACCCGCGCCCCGCTTTCGGCCGCGAAGACCTGCGCGAGATGGCTCTTGCCCGCCCCCGCCGGGCCGTGGATCAGAAGCTTTCCATCGGGCCATTCGCGCCAGCGCTCCAGGAGCGCAACCGCCGCGCGGTTGGCCTCGGAGACGAAGAAATCCGCGCGCCCGAGCGCTGGCTTCACGGGCAGATCAAGGATGAGCTGATCGGCGGGCATGGTTCAGGCGGTTTCTTCCCGCCCGGCGGCTTCCCCGCTTTCAGCCGGGGGGGCGGCCCCGTGAGCGCCGCGATAGAGCGGGCTTTCGAGATAGAGGCGGATCGCGAAGCGCACCAGCACCCCGATCGCCGCCGTCACCGGCACCGCCACCAGCATGCCCACGAAGCCGAAGACCGAGCCGAAGGCTGAAAGCGCGAAGATGAGCCAGACGGGATGCAGCCCCACCGAGGAGCCGACGAGCTTGGGGGTGAGGAAATTGCCCTCGAGCACCTGCCCGGCGGCGAAGATGGCCCCCACGATGCCGATCATCTGCCAGTCTCCCCAGAACTGGAAGAGCGCGAGCCCGATGGCGAGCCCGCCGCCCACCAGCGCCCCCACATAGGGGATGAAGGTGAGCGCGCCGGCGATCACCCCCACCACGAGCCCCCCCTGAAGCCCCACCGCCATCAGGGCAATGGCATAGAAGGTGCCGAGGATCAGGCAAACGGAAACCTGCCCGCGCACGAAGGAGGCAAGCGTGTGATCGATCTCGCGGGCCAGCGTGCGGATTGTGTCGGCGTGTTCGAGCGGCAGAAGGGCATTGATGCGCGCGATCATGCGATCCCAGTCCAAGAGCAGGTAGAAGGCGATCACCGGCACCAGCACGGTGAGGGCAAGGAGGTTTATCACCGTCATCATGGAGGCCACAACGCTCTCCAGAAGCGCCGTGCCGCGGGCGCTGATCATCTGCGCCAGCGTATCGAGCGAACGGCGCAGGATCGAATTTTCGTCCATGATCGAGGGAAGCTTCTCCTTCAGGAAGGCCTTCAACGTATTCACATAGCCCGGCGCGCTTTCGAGGATCACGGCCGTCTGATCCACCAAGGCGGGCACCACGAGCAGGATCAGAAGCGCGAATACGAGAAAGCCGAAGATGGTGATGAACACCGTGGCCATAACCCGCGAAAGCCCCATGGCTTCCAGCTTGTCGGCAACGGGATCGAGAAAATAGGCCACCGCGCCCCCGAGCAGGAAGGGCATCAGAACATTGCCGAGATACCACAGCGCCACCAGAAACACCGCCGTTGCGATGCCCCAGTATTTCAGTTGCTGTTGAACCGACAGGCTCATGCGTGCCTTTCCTCCTGATCCCGCCATTCATCGCCCATGGCGGGGGCCGATGCAAGAGGCCTGCGCCATCCGGTGAATTTCACCGCCCGCGCCTTGTCTGCCATGCGCCTATGGACTAGGTGAAAGCCGGAGAGCCCGAAACCGAGCCAATCATTGCAAAGGACGATCAAGATGCGCCTTTCCCGCTATTTCCTGCCGGTGCTGAAGGAAAACCCGGCCGATGCCCAGATCGCCAGCCACCGCCTGATGCTGCGCGCGGGCATGATCAAGCAGGCCAGCGCCGGGATCTATTCCTGGCTGCCGCTCGGATTCAAGGTGCTGCGCAGGATCGAGAACATCGTGCACGAGGAGCAGATCCGCGCCGGCCACATTCCGATGCTGATGCCCACCCTGCAATCGGCCGATCTGTGGCGCGAAAGCGGGCGTTATGACGATTACGGCGAGGAGATGCTGCGCATCAGGGATCGCCACGGCCGCGACATGCTCTACGGCCCCACCAACGAGGAGCTGATCACCGATATCTTCCGCTCCCACGTCACGAGCTACAAGGAGCTTCCCCTCACGCTCTACCACATCCAGTGGAAATTCCGCGACGAGATCCGCCCCCGTTTCGGGGTCATGCGCGGGCGCGAATTCCTGATGAAGGACGGCTACAATTTCGATCTCGACCGCGAAAGCGCGCTGCATGCCTACAACCGCCACATGGTGAGCTATCTGCGCACCTATGAGCGCATGGGGCTGAAGGCGATCCCGATGCGCGCCGATTCCGGCCCCATCGGCGGCGATGACACGCATGAATTCCTGGTGCTCGCCGATACCGGCGAAAGCGAGGTGTTCTATGACAGCGCCATCCTCGATCTCTCCATGGACGGCCGCACGGTGGATTACGACAACCGCGCCGAAATCGCCGCCCTCGTGCAGGAATGGACAACCCCCTACGCCCGCACCGACGAAACCCATGACGAGGCCGAATTCGCCAAGGTGCCCGAAGAGCGCCGGCGCACGAGCCGCGCCATCGAAGTGGGCCAGATCTTCTATTTCGGCACCAAGTATTCCGAGCCCATGGGGGCTTTTGTGGTGAACGAAAAGGGCGAGCGGGTGCCGGTGCACATGGGCAGCCACGGGATCGGCGTTTCCCGCCTCGTGGGGGCGATCATCGAGGCGAGCCACGATGAAAGGGGCATCATCTGGCCCGAGGGCGTGACCCCCTTCCATGTGGGGATCGTCAATCTGCGCCAGGGCGATGGCGAATGCGACGCGGCCTGCGAGAAGCTCTATGGCGCGCTTGCCGCCGCCGGGCTGGAGCCGCTTTACGACGATCGCGAGGAGCGCGCGGGGGCCAAATTCGCCACCATGGATCTGATCGGCCTGCCCTGGCGCATCACCGTCGGCCCGCGCGGGCTGAAATCGGGCGTCGTGGAACTCACCAATCGGCGCACGGGCGAAAGCGAGGAGGTGAAGCCCGAGGATGCGGTTGAAAAGGTGAAGGAAATCTACAGGCCCCATCAGGAGGCCGGGCTGATCGAGCCCATGAAGGGGCGCTATTTCCACACCTGGCTCTGAGCCATCACCGGCAAGCGGGCGCGCCCCCTTCGCCGGAGAGGCGAAAGCAAGATGATTCTCACGTGGAATCATCGAGTGCACTGTGTCATCGCTTTTTCCCGCCCGGCGGGCAACGCCGGGCAGCGCCCGACCCGCCCCACAGGGCGGGCGCTATTGAGCGCCCACCCTCGGGCCGTGCGCTGCCATATCACAAGATCATGCGTATTGCAGCGCTGCCGCCTGATAATTCCGATCAAGATCGGCATGCTCAGAAGCTGCGTGGCGGGGGGGCGGATGGTGACGGGTCCGGCAGCGGGGCGCTCCTGCGGGATCAGAAGCCCTCTTCGATCCCCTGCTGCCAGGGCTTCACGAGATTGCCGAAGCGGGTAAAGCGGCCCTCGAAGGAAAGCTCCACCGTGCCGATCGGCCCGTGGCGCTGCTTGCCGATGATGACCTCGGCCTTTCCGTGCACCTTCTCCATCTCTTCCTGCCATTTCGAGAGCGCCTCGAGATCGTGATCGCCGGGCTTCTCGCGCTCCTTGTAGTATTCCTCGCGAAACACGAACATCACCACGTCGGCATCCTGCTCGATGGAGCC
>JALVEX010000446.1 GCA_027030435.1 Paracoccaceae bacterium | reverse complement strand
GGCCTGAGCGAGCGTGCGGGGAAAACCATCGAAGATGAAGCCCCGCCCCTCGCCGCTTTTCAGCTTCTCCTCGATCAGCCCGATCACGATATCATCGGTGACAAGCTCGCCCGCATCCATGATCGCGGCCACCTTGCGGCCCATCTCCGTGCCCGAAGTGCGCGCCTCGCGCAGCATGTCGCCGGTGGAGAGCTGGACGAGGCCGCGTTCCTTCTCGAGGCGCCGCGCCTGCGTGCCCTTGCCCGCTCCCGGCGGGCCAAGCAGAATGATGTTCATCTGTTGAGCTTCCTCTTGCGCCGCCCCGAGCCGCGCGCGCCCTTCTTGCCGCGCAGCTGGGATTTTTCGATCAGGCTTTCATATTGATGCGCCAGAAGGTGCGACTGGATCTGCTGGATCGTGTCCATCGTGACGGAAACGACGATCAGCACGGAAGTGCCGCCGAAATAGAAGGGGATGTTGAACTTCGAGCGCAGCAGGGAAGGCAGCAGGCCCACCGCCGCGAGATAGAGCGAGCCGATCACCAGGAGGCGGGTGACGACATATTCCAGATATTCGGCCGTCTTCTTGCCCGGCCGGATACCGGGGATGAAACCGCCCTGGTTCTTCAGGTTTTCCGCCACCTCTTCCGGTTTGAAGGAAACATTGAAGGTGTAGAAATAGGTGAAGAAGATGATCATCGCCCCGAAGAATAGCAGATAGAGCGGCTGGCCCGGCCCGAAATAGGCCAGAATGGTGGACATGATCGGCCCCGTCTGATCGCCGGAGAAGGTGGCGATCGTGGTGGGCAGAAGCAGGAGCGAACTGGCGAAGATCACCGGGATAACGCCGGCCGGGTTCACCTTGATCGGCAGGTGGGAGCTGCTGCTGTCATACACCTTCATCCCCACCTGGCGGCGCGGATACTGGATATGGATCTTTCTCAGAGCCCTTTCCATGAACACCACGAAGGCGATCACCGCGATCACCATCACGATCACCCCGACGACCACAACCGGGCTCAGGCCGCCGCTGCGGCTCTGGCTGAAGAACTGCACCAGGGCGGCGGGGATCTCGGCGACGATGCCGACGAAGATGATGAGCGAGATGCCATTGCCGATGCCGCGCGCGGTGATCTGCTCGCCAAGCCACATGAGGAACATCGTGCCGCCAACAAGCGTGATCACCGTTGCCGCCTCGAAATAGAGCCCGGGATCCTGCACGAGATTGCCGCTTTCGAGCGATTTCGCGAGACCATAGGCCTGAAACGTGGCGAGAAGCACCGTGCCGTAGCGGGTATATTGGTTGATCTTCTTGCGCCCCTGCTCGCCTTCCTTCTTGAGCTGCTCGAGCGGCTTGTAGAGCGAAGCCATGAGCTGGACGATGATCGAGGCCGAGATATAGGGCATGATGCCGAGCGCGAAGATCCCCATTCGGGTCAGCGCGCCGCCGGTGAACATGCCCAGAATGCCGCCGATGCCCGATTGCGCGGTTTCCATGAAATCGCGCAATGCTTCCGCATCGATCCCCGGCACCGGAAGATAGGTGCCGAGCCGGTAAACGATAAGCAGGCCGAGGGTGAAGAATATCCGCTGGCGAAGCTCCGTGGCCTTGCCAAGGGCGCTCCAGCTCATGTTTGCCGCCATCTGTTCCGCTGCAGAAGCCATGCTCTCTCTCTCTTTATGACAGCGCCGCCAAACCGGTTTCCGGTCGGCGGCGCTGGAAAACCTGAGTGTTTTTTAAGCGGACGAAGCGCCGCTCACAAGCGCTTATTCAGCCGCTGCCGGAACCGTGACTTCGAGCTTGCCGCCGGCCTTCTCCACCGCTTCGATGGCGGATTTCGAGGCCCCGGTAACGGTGAGATCGACCTTGGCCTTGAATTCGCCCTTGGCCAGGACCCGCACGCCATCCTTCTTGCGCCGCACGAGCCCGCTTTCCACAAGCACATCCTCGGTGATCGGCTTCTTGGGGTCGAGCTTCTTGGCGTCGATGAATTTCTGGATCAGGCCGAGATTGACGATAGCATAGCGCTTGCGACCGGGCTTGTTGAAGCCGCGCTTGGGCAGGCGCTGATAGAGCGGCATCTGGCCGCCTTCGAAGCCCTTGATGGCCACGCCCGAGCGGGATTTCTGGCCCTTGATGCCGCGCCCGGCCGTCTTGCCCTTGCCGGAGCCGGGGCCGCGGCCAACGCGGGTGCGGGGTTTGGTCGCGCCGGGGTTGTCGCGCAGTTCGTTGAGTTTCATTTCGCTTCTCCTCTTGCCGGATGCGGCCCCCGAAGCGAAACGGGGCCGAACGCGGCGTTTGCTTTTTTCCGTTTCGATCCCTCGCACACGCGAGGGATCCGAAAGGCGCGGCCTCAGCCGCGCTCTTCCACGATTTCCACCAGATGCGGGATCTTGTTGATCATGCCGCGGATGGCAGGCGTATCCTCAAGCTCGCGCGTCTTGTGCATCTTGTTGAGGCCGAGGCCGATCAGCGTCCGGCGCTGGATGGCCGGGCGGCGGATCGGGCTGCCGATCTGCTTCACGACGATGGTTTTCTTCTTTGCCATGGGATCAGCTCCTTACGCTTCGGCCGCATCGGCTGCGGCGGGCGCGGCCTCGGTTTCGGGCTTGCGCAGGATCTCGGCCACCTTCTTGCCGCGGCGCTGGGCCACCATGCGGGGGCTCGATTCCTTGGTGAGCGCATCGATCGTGGCGCGCACCATGTTGTAGGGGTTCTGCGAACCGATGGATTTCGCCACCACGTCCTGCACGCCGAGCATCTCGAACACGGCGCGCATCGGACCACCGGCGATGATCCCGGTACCAGCCGGCGCCGTGCGCATGATCACCTTGCCGGCGCCGTGGCGGCCTTCCATGTCATGGTGCAGCGTGCGCCCTTCGCGCAGCGGCACCCGGACAAGATTGCGCTTGGCCTGTTCGGTGGCCTTGCGGATCGCCTCCGGCACCTCCTTGGCCTTGCCCTTGCCAAAGCCCACACGGCCCTTCTGATCGCCCACCACGACGAGCGCCGCAAAGCCGAAGCGCTTGCCGCCCTTCACGGTTTTCGAAACCCGGTTGATCGTGACGAGACGATCGGCGAATTCCGGCGTTTCATCGCGCTCGCGGCGATCCCGACGTCTGCTTTCTCGTGCCATTATCGTCTCCTCAGAATTTCAGGCCGCCTTCGCGGGCCGCATCGGCAAGCGCTTTCACCTTGCCGTGATAGAGAAAGCCGCCGCGGTCGAAATAGCATTCGGTGACCTTGGCCTTCTTCGCCCGCTCCGCGATGGCCTTGCCGACCTTCGCAGCAGCTTCGATATTGTTCTTGCCGACAACGCCCAGATCCTTCTCGAGCGAGGAAGCGGCGGCGATGGTAACGCCCCGTTCGTCGTCGATCAGCTGGACGCTGATGTTCTTGTTGCTGCGGTGAATGCTCAGGCGCGGGCGCCCGTTTGCATTGCGGCGCAGCTTGTTCCGAACGCGCAGGCGGCGTTTGAGGAACAGATCCCGTTTGCTGTTTGCCATCTTTGCCGTCCTTACTTCTTCTTGCCTTCCTTGCGGAAGATATATTCATCCTTGTACTTGATGCCCTTGCCCTTGTAGGGCTCGGGCTTGCGCCATTCGCGGATATTCGCCGCCACCTGGCCCACAAGCTGCTTGTCGATGCCTTCCACCACGATCTCGGTGTTCTTGGGCACCGTGATCTGGACACCCTCGGGCACCTTGAACTCGACATCATGGCTGTAGCCGAGCTGCAGCTTCAGCACATTGCCCTGAAGCTGGGCGCGGTAACCGATGCCGTTGATCTCGAGCTCCTTCCTGAAGCCCTCCGTCACACCCTTCACGAGGTTCTCGATCTGGGTGCGGGTCATGCCCCACTGCTGGCGCGCGCGCTTGGAGGTGCCGCGCGGGGTCACGGTGATCTCGCCATCACCGATGGTGATGGTCACATCATCCGTGGCGGTGAAGGAGAGCGTGCCCTTGGGGCCCTTGACCTCGATGGTCCGGCCCGAGAGGCTCGCGCTGACACCGGAAGGAAGAGGAACCGGTTTCTTGCCGATACGTGACATTTCCGACCTCCTCAGAATACGGTGCAGAGCACTTCGCCGCCAACATTGGCGCTGCGTGCTGCCGCATCAGACATGACACCCTTCGGTGTCGAGACAATCGAAACCCCGAGGCCCTGGCGGACCAGCGGAATTTCCTTCGCCCCCATGTAAACCCGGCGGCCGGGCTTGGAGACGCGCTTGATTTCCCGGATCACCGGGGTGCCGTCATAGTATTTCAGGCTGATCTCGAGGGCCGGGTGGCCGTCTTCGCCGGTGATCTTTTCATAGCCGCGGATGTAGCCTTCGTCCGCCAGCACGTCCAGCACCCAGGCACGCAGCTTGGAAGCAGGCGTCACCACCGTGGACTTGCCGCGCATCTGGGCGTTGCGGATACGGGTGAGCATATCGCCGATAGGATCGTTCATATCGTCTCTCCCTTACCAGCTCGACTTGATCAGGCCGGGGATCTTCCCGTCCGAACCAAGATCACGCAGCGCGATCCGCGAGATCTTCATCTTGCGGTAATAGGCATGCGGACGCCCCGTCAGCTGGCAGCGGTTGTGCAGCCGGGTTGCCGAGGAATTGCGGGGCAGTTTCGCCAGCTTCAGATGCGCCTTGAAGCGCTCTTCCATCGGGCGGCTCTCGTCATTCGCGATCTCTTTCAGCGCGGCCCGCTTGGCGGCGTATTTCGCCACCAGGCGCTGGCGCTTCTTCTCGCGTTCGATCATTGCTTTCTTTGCCATGTCTCTACTCTCTCCCCGCGATCAACTGTTGAACGGCATGTTGAAATGCTTCAGCAGGGATTTTGCCTCGGCATCGGTTTCAGCAGTCGTGCAGATGATGATGTCCATCCCCCAGATCTCATCGACCTTGTCGTAATCGATCTCAGGGAAAACGATATGCTCCTTGAGGCCCATCGCGTAATTGCCGCGGCCATCGAAGCTCTTGCCGGAAACGCCGCGGAAATCGCGCACGCGGGGCAGGGCGATGGTGATCAGGCGATCGAGGAAATCATACATCCGGTCGCCGCGCAGCGTGACCTTGGCGCCAAGCGGCATCCCCTCGCGCACCCGGAAACCGGCGATCGATTTCTTGGCGCGGGTGGTGACCGCCTTCTGACCGGCGATCTGGGTAAGATCCTCAACCGCGGAGCGGGCCTTCTTGCTGTCGCGCACCGCTTCGGCGCCGCAGCCGATGTTGAGCACGATCTTTTCAAGGCGCGGGATCTGCATCACGTTCTTGTAGCCGAACTCTTCCTTGAGCGCGGGAGCGATGCTTTCCTTGTATTGCGCTTTCAGGCGCGGAGTGTAATTGGCCGTATCAAGCATCGAGCACCTCACCGGATTTCTTGGCATAGCGCACCTTCTTGCCGCCTTCCACACGGAATCCGACGCGGGTGGGCCCGCCCTCTTTGGGATCAACGATCGCCAGGTTGGAAAGATCGATCGGCATCGCCTTTGGGATGCGGCCGCCCTGGCTGTTCTGGCTCTGGCGCTGGTGGCGGATGGCGATGTTGATGCCTTCCACGATCGCCTTGCCGGCCTTGGGGTTGACCGAAACGATCACGCCCTCGCGGCCCTTGTCCTTGCCGGCGAGCACGATCACCTTGTCGCCCTTCTTCAGTTTCGCAGCCATCTTACAGCACCTCCGGGGCGAGCGAGATGATCTTCATGAAGTTCTTCTGCCGCAGTTCGCGAACCACGGGGCCGAAGATACGGGTGCCGATCGGCTCGTTGTTGTTGTTGAGAATGACGGCCGCATTGCGATCGAAGCGGATGGCGGTTCCGTCTTCGCGGCGCACTTCCTTCGCCGTGCGCACGACAACGGCCTTGCGCACATCGCCCTTCTTCACGCGGCCACGCGGAATGGCTTCCTTCACCGAAACGACGATGATATCGCCGACGGACGCATATTTGCGCTTGGAGCCACCCAGCACCTTGATGCACTGCACGCGGCGGGCGCCGCTGTTGTCAGCCACATCCAGGTTGGTCTGCATCTGGATCATTTGTGGTTTCTCCCGACCTTTGGGGTAACGACCCCAGGGTTTCGCTCAAACCGGAATGTGAAAGCCTAGCTGGCGATCACCTCCCAGCGTTTCGTTTTCGATTTCGGGGCGCATTCGATGATGCGCACCTCGTCTCCCACCTTGAAGGCGTTGTTCGCATCGTGAGCCCGGTATTTCTTGGACTTGCGGATGGTCTTCTTCAGCACCGGGTGGCGGAAGCGGCGTTCCACCAGAACGGTGACGGTCTGATCGTTCTTGTCGCTGGTGACGGTGCCTTGCAAAATACGTTTGGGCATCTCAAAGGCTCCTTATTCAGCGGCCGCGGCGGCGGCGATTTCGTTCAGCACGGTCTTCACGCGCGCGATATCGCGGCGC
>JALVEX010000445.1 GCA_027030435.1 Paracoccaceae bacterium | reverse complement strand
CATTCGCTGAGGGGCCTGCCCCATGTGATCGACATCCGCAACATGGGCCTCATCGGCGCGATCGAGCTCGAGCCGATCGAGGGCGCGCCCACCAAGCGCGCCTTCCAGGCCTTCCTCGATGCCTACGAGAAGGATCTTCTGATCCGCACCACGGGCGATATCATCGCCCTTTCGCCGCCGCTGATGATCAGCAGGGCCGAGATCGACGAACTGTTCGGCAAGCTCTCGGAGGTGTTGAAGAGCCTCGATTGAGCCAGTGCCGGAAGAGGAATGAAAAAGGGAGGAACAAGACCATGCCAGCACCCGGCGAGAACATGAAGGTGAATGCCGACCGGCTGTGGGATTCGCTCATGGAGATGGCGAAGATCGGCCCCGGCGTGGCCGGCGGCAACAACCGCCAGACGCTGACCGACGAAGACGCCGAGGGCCGCGCGCTGTTTCGCAAGTGGTGCGAGGAGGCGGGGCTCGAGATGGGGGTGGACCAGATGGGCAACATGTTTGCCCGGCGCGAGGGCACGGACCCGGACGCGCTGCCCGTCTATGTGGGCAGCCACCTCGATACCCAGCCCACGGGCGGCAAGTATGACGGCGTGCTCGGCGTGCTCGGCGGGCTCGAGCTGATCCGCACGCTCAACGATCTCGGCGTCAAGACGAAACACCCGATCGTGGTGACGAACTGGACCAACGAGGAGGGCACGCGCTTTGCCCCGGCGATGCTGGCCTCGGGCGTGTTTGCCGGCGTCCATGATCAGGACTGGGCCTATGAGCGCGAGGATGCCGAGGGGAAGAAATTCGGCGAGGAACTGGAGCGCATCGGCTGGAAGGGCGATGAGGAGGTGGGTGCGCGCCCGATGAAGGCGTTTTTCGAGCTGCACATCGAGCAGGGGCCGATCCTCGAGGCCGAGGGCAAGGATATCGGCGTCGTCACCCACGGGCAGGGGCTGAGCTGGACGCAGGTGACGGTAACGGGCAAGGAGGCGCATACGGGCTCCACCCCGATGCCGATGCGAAAGAATGCCGGGCTCGGCATGGCGCGGATGCTTGAGCTGGTGGACGAGATCGCCCTTTCGCACGCCCCCCATGCGGTGGGCGCGGCGGGGCATATCGATGTCTATCCCAATTCGCGCAACGTGATCCCGGGCAAGGTGGTGTTCACGGTGGATTTCCGCAGCCCCGAGCTCGAGGTGATCGAGGACATGGAGAACCGCTTCCGCGAGGGGGCGCAGAAGATCGCCGACGAGATGGGCCTTGGGGTGGAATTCGAGAAGGTCGGTGGGTTCGATCCGGTGAAATTCGACGAAGGCTGCGTGGCGGCGGTGCGGAATGCCGCCGAGCGGCTGGGCTATTCGCACCGTGACATCATCTCGGGCGCGGGGCATGACGCCTGCTGGATCAACCGCGTGGCGCCCACGGCGATGGTGATGTGCCCCTGCGTGGACGGGCTTTCGCACAACGAGGCCGAGGAGATCAGCAAGGAATGGGCCGAGGCCGGCGCCAATGTGCTGATGCATGCGGTTGTGGACACGGCGGAGATCGTGGAGTGATCAGGAGTGCGGGGGCTCTGCCCCCGCGCCCCCGGAGTATTTGCGCCAAGATGAAGGGGCTGGGGAAAGCTATGCGCAGATGGAGCACGGATGAGGGCTGAGGCCGGAATGATTGCCGGGATGTGCCGGGGGGCGCCTCTGGCGGGGGCTGTGGCCCTGGCCGTGCTTTCGGGCTGCGCCGGGGGCGGTGGCGATGGGGCGTGGCGCGCGCCGCCCGCGCCCGGCGCGCCGTGGGACTGGCAGCTTTCGGAGCCCATTGATCCGCCTCTGGATGTGGCGGCGTTCGATACCGATCCCGAAAGCGTCACCCCGGCGCAGATGGCGGCGCTGAAGGAGGCCGGCATCTACACGATCTGCTATGTGAGCGTGGGCACGGTGGAGGATTACCGCGATGATGCGGGGCGGTTCCCGCCTGCCGTGGTGGGCAGGAGCTATGCCGGCTGGCCGGGCGAGAAATTTCTCGATATCCGCCGGATCGATGTGCTGCTGCCGATCATGCGGGATCGCTTCGCCCGCTGCAAGGCACTCGGCTTCGATGCGATCGAAGCGGACAACATGGATGTCTATACCAATGACAGCGGCTTTGCGATCACGCGCGAGGATACCGTGGCCTATGTGACGGCGCTTGCGGAGGTGGCGCATGAAATGGGGCTCGGGATCGGGCAGAAGAACGTGCCGGCGCTGACGGGGCGGCTCGTCGGCAGGCTCGATTTCGCAATCACCGAAAGCTGCTACCAGGATGGCTGGTGTGGCGCTGTTCGGGCCTATGCGCGCGCCGGCAAGCCGGTGTTCGATGCCGAATACACGGACCGGCCGATCGATTTTCCCGCCGCCTGCGCGCTGGCGCGGCAATACGATATCTCGATGATCCTGAAGGATCGCGATCTGCATGAGGGCGGCCGGCGCTGCCCGAACTAGGGAGGAATGAACATGGCAAGCAAGGTGATCAAGGGCGGCACGATCGTTACCGCCGATCTGACATATGACGCAGATGTGAAGGTGGAGGACGGCAAGATCGTGGAGATCGGCCCCGATCTCAAGGGCGACGAGGTGCTTGATGCCACGGGCTGCTACGTGATGCCCGGCGGCATCGATCCGCATACCCATCTGGAGATGCCCTTCATGGGCACCTATTCATCGGACGATTTCGAGAGCGGCACCCGCGCGGCGCTGGCGGGCGGCACGACGATGGTGGTGGATTTCGCCCTGCCGAGCCCCGAGCAGGGCCTGCTGGACGCGCTTCAGATGTGGGACAACAAATCCACCCGCGCCAATTGCGATTACTCCTTCCACATGGCGATCACCTGGTGGGGGGAGCAGGTGTTTGACGAAATGCCCGAGGTGGTGAAGCGGGGAATCAACACCTTCAAGCATTTCCTGGCCTACAAGGGCGCGCTGATGGTGAATGACGACGAGCTCTACGCCAGCTTCCGCCGCTGCGCCGAGCTTGGCGCGCTGCCGCTGGTGCATGCCGAAAACGGCGATGTGGTGGCGGAGATGACGGCGAAGCTTCTCGCCGAGGGCAACACCGGCCCCGAGGCGCATGCCTATTCGCGCCCGCCGCAGGTGGAGGGCGAAGCCACCAACCGCGCCATCATGATCGCCGACATGGCCGGGGTGCCGCTCTACGTGGTGCATACCTCCTGCGAGGAGGCGCATGAGGCGATCCGGCGGGCACGGATGCAGGGGAAGCGCGTCTGGGGCGAACCCCTGATCCAGCATCTGACGCTCGATGAAAGCGAATATTTCAATCCCGACTGGGATCATGCCGCGCGCCGCGTGATGTCGCCCCCGTTCCGCTCCAAGAGGCATCAGGACAGCCTCTGGGCCGGGCTCCAGAGCGGCAGCCTTTCGGTGGTGGCCACCGATCACTGCGCCTTCACCACCGAGCAGAAGCGCATGGGGGTGGGGGATTTCTCGAAGATCCCCAATGGCACCGGCGGGCTCGAAGACAGGATGCCGATGCTCTGGACGCATGGGGTGAATACCGGGCGTCTGACGCCGCAGGAATTCGTTGCCGTTACATCAACGAACATCGCCAAGATATTGAATATCTATCCGAAAAAAGGCGCGATCATGGTTGGGGCGGATGCCGATATCGTGGTCTGGGATCCCGAGAAGGAAAAGACGATCAGCGCCGAGAGCCAGCAATCGGCGATCGATTACAACGTGTTCGAGGGCCAGCATGTGAAGGGCCTGCCGCGCTTCACGCTGACGCGCGGCAAGGTGGCGGTGCATGATGGCGAGATCCGCACCGAGGAAGGGCACGGGCGCTTCGTCGAACGTCCTGCGAACGGCCCCGTGAACCGCGCGCTTTCGCAGTGGAAGGAGCTGACGGCGCCGCGCCCGGTGCAGCGCAGCGGCATTCCGGCAACCGGCGTGTGATGGCTGAGGTTTGAGGCGCAACACATTGGCATTGATGGAGAAACCATTGCAAAACGAGCAAGGCCAGGGGGCGGACTGCCCGAAGGAAACGGTGATCCGGGCGCGCGATCTCGATCTGGTGTTCCAGACGAATGACGGCCCCGTGCACGCCCTGAAAGACATCACGCTTGATATCGATCGGGGGGATTTCGTTTCCTTCATCGGCCCCTCGGGCTGCGGCAAGACGACCTTCCTGCGCGTCATCGCCGCGCTCGAGGAGCCCACGGGGGGCGAGATCACGGTGAACGATCTCACCCCAGACGAAGCGCGCCGCCTGCGCGCCTATGGCTATGTGTTCCAGGCGGCGGGGCTTTATCCGTGGCGCACCATCGCGGGCAATGTGAAGCTGCCGCTCGAGATCATCGGCTTCACCCGCGAGGAGCAGGAAGAGCGGGTGAAGAAAGTGCTCGAACTCGTTGATCTTGAAGGATTCGAGCGCAAGTATCCCTGGCAGCTTTCGGGCGGGATGCAGCAGCGCGCCTCGATCGCCCGCGCGCTTGCCTTCGATGCCGAGATCCTGCTGATGGACGAACCTTTCGGCGCTTTGGACGAAATCGTGCGCGATCACCTGAACGAGCAGCTTCTGAAGCTCTGGGCGCGCACCAACAAGACGATCTGCTTCGTCACCCATTCGATCCCCGAGGCCGTCTATCTTTCCACCCATATCGTGGTGATGAGCCCGCGCCCGGGGCGCATTCACGAGGTGATCCAGAACCCGCTGCCACGCGAGCGCCCGCTCGAGATCCGCGATACGCCGGAATTTCTCGAAGTGGCGCATCGGGTGCGCGAGGGGCTGAAGGCGGGGCATGGCTATGACGGGTGATTGGATGCGCGAGAAGGTCCTGCCGGTTCTGACGGTCGTCGCCGCGATCTTCGCGCTGTGGTACGCGGCCGCGATCTGGATGAATTCCTCCTGGACGCTGGCCCAGGCCGAGCGCGCCGGCAAGACGCTCACCTTCACCGAGATCGTGAAGGATACCATGAGCCAGTCGCGCCCGAAGCTGCCGGTGCCCCATCAGATCGCGGCGGAGATCTGGAAATCGACGGTGAAGATGAAGCTCACCTCAAAACGCAGCCTGATCTTTCACGGCTGGATCACGCTGCGCGCCACACTGGCGGGTTTTGCGCTCGGTACGGCGATCGGGATCCTCATGGCGATCGCCATCGTCTACAGCCGCACGATGGAGCTGAGCCTCATGCCCTGGGCGGTGATCAGCCAGACGATCCCGATCGTGGCGCTGGCGCCGATGATCGTGGTGGTGCTGCCCAAGATCGGCATCGAGGGGCGATTGATCCCGAAGGCGATCATCTCGGCTTACTTATGCTATTTCCCGGTGCTGGTGGGGATGGTGAAGGGCCTGCGCGCGCCCCATCGAGAGCAACTCGATCTGATGAAGACATATAACGCCAGCGGGTTGCAATCCTTCCTCAAGCTGCGCCTGCCAAGCTCGGTGCCCTATCTCTTCACCTCGCTGAAGATCGGCATCGCCGCGGCGCTTGTTGGCGCGATCGTGGGCGAATTGCCCACCGGCGCGGTGCGCGGGCTCGGGGCGCGCATCCTGATCGGCGATCAGTTCGGCAATCCGATGCAGATCTGGGCCGCGCTTACCTGCGCGGCGATCCTCGCCGGGGTTCTGATCATGATCGTGGGGCTCCTGCAGCGGATAACGCTCAAGCGGATGGGGATGGCAGAATGAACTGGCTTTTCGGATCGATCGCCTTCTGGGTTGGCGCCTGGGCGCTCAACGTATGGCTTGCCAATTCGCCCTGGCGGGAGCGGCGCGCGGTGCGCATCGCCATTCCGGTGATCTTCGGCATCAGCATCCTGGTGCTGTGGGAGGGCGTGGTGCGGGGGCTGCAGGTTTCGCCCGTGGTGCTGCCGCCGCCTTCTGCGATCTGGGCGCGCATCCTGCAATCCTTCGACATCCTGTGGCGCGATTTCGTGCAGACGGCGATCAAGGGCGCGGTTACGGGCTATGTGATCGGCTGCACGGCGGCCTTCCTCACCGCGATCCTGGTGGATCGCAAGCCCTTCCTGCGCCGCGGCCTGCTGCCGATCGGCAATTTCGTGGCCGCGCTGCCGATCGTGGGGCTCGCGCCGATCATGGTCAACTGGTTCGGCTTCGGCTGGGAATCGAAGGCCGCGGTGGTGGTGGCGATGGTGTTCTTCCCGGTGCTGGTCAACACCGTGCAGGGGCTTTCGGAAGCCTCCGAGATGCAGCGCGACCTGATGCGCACCTATGCCGCCGGCTACTGGCAGGAGCTCGTGAAGCTGCGCCTGCCCGCCGCCATGCCCTTCATCTTCAACGGGCTCAAGGTGGGCACCACGCTGGCGCTGATCGGCGCCATCGTGGCGGAATATTTCGGCTCGCCCATCTATGGCATGGGCTTTCGCATCTCCACCGAGGTGGGCCGCCTCGCGATCGACATGGTCTGGGCAGAGATCGCCATGGCGGCGCTCGCCG
>JALVEX010000444.1 GCA_027030435.1 Paracoccaceae bacterium | reverse complement strand
TGCGCCGGTGCCGGCGTCTGGCGGGGCCTCGGAAAGCAGGAAGCGGGCGATCTTCCAGGCGAGCGTGGCCTTGCCGGTGCCGCGCGGCCCGTGGATGAGCCAGGCGTGATGCAGCCGGCCCGAGCGCAGGGCGGAGAGAAACCCCGCCTCGGCGCTCTCCTGGCCGATCAGCCGGGGGCATTCGCGCGGATGGGGCGCGCCTTCGAGGCGGTCGGGCTCGGGGGTATCGGTATCGCTGCTCACGCGAGGGCCTTCCGCGTGATCGCGCGCACGCATTCGGCCACCTCTTCGGGCGGGCGGTTGCCATCTATCAGCTTGCAGCGGGCGGGGAATTCCTCCGACAGCGCGGTGAACCCCGCGCTGAGCTTCTCCTGGAAGGGCAGGCCGAATTCCTCGAAGCGATCCTCGCCGCTTTCGCGCGCAAGGCCGCGGGTGAGCGCGGCTTTCGGCTCCGTGTCGATGATGAAGGTGAGATCGGGCTCGATGCCGATCATGAGCGCGTGCAGACGATCCACCACCGCGCGCAGATCGCCGCGCGTGGCGCCCTGATAGACGCGGGTGGAATCGGCAAAGCGATCGCTGATCACGATCCGGCCGGCTTCGAGCGCGGGCAGGATCGTCTTCTCGAGGTGATCGCGCCGCGCGGCGGTAAAGAGCAGGATCTCCGCCTCCGGCGACCACCGCTCCGGCGCGCCCTCCACCAGCAGGCGGCGGATTTCCTCCGCGCCCGGCGCACCGCCGGGCTCACGCGTCAGCACCACCTCGCGGCCCTCACCGCGCAAGTATTCCGCCAGAAGCCGCGCCTGGGTGGATTTGCCCGAGCCGTCGATACCCTCGAAGCTGATGAACCTGCCACCGGCCATCAGAACAGGCTTCTGGCCTTTTCCACAAGCTTGCCCGCGAGCACGGAAGAGGCCGCGCGCAGCCGCGCCACCAGCCCGCCGCGCGCAACCTCGCGATCCGATACCAGCGCCAGGCGGGCAGGGGGGAGATCCTTGCGCTCGATCACCAGCTCGGCCACCTTCTGCCCCTCTGCGATGGGGGCCTCGAGGGGGCTTCGGTATTCGATCACCGCATCGATCCCGCCCTTCAGCTTGCGCGCTGGCACCAGGATCTTCAGATCCTCGGGCGCCACGAGATTGATCCGCGTCGCATCCCCCATCCACACATCGGCATCCGCAAGCTTGCTGCCTTCCTTCGCCACCGTCTTTTCGACGAACTGGCGGAAGGCCCAGTTGATGATGCGCTCGGCCTCCTCGGCGCGCGCCTTTTCGCTGGGCAGGCCGGAGATGACGAGAATGATGCGCCGGTCTCCCTGTTTGGCCGAGCCCACGAGCCCGTAGCCGGCTTCCTGGGTGTGCCCCGTCTTCAGGCCGTCGGCGCCGATCCCGAGGCCGAGGAGGGGGTTGCGGTTGCGCACATTCTGCGGCGCGCGGCCGTCGAACTTGAATTCCCGTTCCGAAAACAGCGGATAGAAGGTGGGGAAATCGCGGATTATATGC
>JALVEX010000443.1 GCA_027030435.1 Paracoccaceae bacterium | reverse complement strand
GGGGATGATCGTGCGCGATGGTCAGCGCGGTATCAACGCCCCCGGCGCGGAGCTTTTGCGCCATCCGGCGGCTGTCATCCAGCAATATCTCCGTATCGCCGACGGCAAGCCAGGCCGGACATGCGCCTGCAAGATCGGCAAAAAGCGGCGAGGCGCGGGGATCCTCGGGCGGGGCATCGCGCAGATAGAGCGTGGCCAGCTCGCTGGCCCGGGATGCAGGCAGGACGACATCCCGCGCGGCGTTTTCCCGAAACGACGCCCCCGAAAAGGTGAAATCAAGCATGGGCGAGAAGGCGAAAACCGCAGCCGGCATGGGCAGGCCATTGGCCATGATCGCGGCAAGCAGGGAAAAGGCCAGCCCGCCGCCGGCGCTGTCGCCCCCGAGGAAGATGCGGTTTGCCGGAACGCCGCGATCGAGAATGCTGCGGTAGGCAGCAACCGCATCTTCAAACGCAGCGGGGAAGGGATGCTCCGGCGCGAGCCGGTATCGGGGCAGGCAGGCGGGAAGGCCGGCGAGCCCGGAAAGCCGGGCGAGCATCGCGCGGTGGGTTCGCGGCGATCCGAACACGAACCCGCCGCCGTGAAAATAGAGGATCATGCCCTTTGCGGGATCGCCTTGCACATCCCGGCCCAGGGCCCAGAGCGCCGGAATTGCCCGGCCCGCATCGGCCAGCAAATCCTCGCGAAAGCGGCTGCCCCGGGGCGGGCGGAAGAACAGGCGGGCCTTGCGCTCGAAACTGCGGCGCAGCCTGAATGGTTCGGCGCGCGCGAGATGGGGCTTTTCAAAGAGCTTCAGCGCACGGTTGAGAAGCCGCAGGCGAAAGCTCACGGCAAACGCGCCTCGACCGCCTGCCAGATCCTTTCGGCCACATTCACCCCGTCAAAACGCTCAAGCTCCTGAATGCCCGTCGGAGAGGTGACATTGATCTCGGTCAGATAATCGCCGATCACATCGATCCCCACGAATATCTGCCCCCTCTCGCGCAGCAGAGGGCCGATCCGGGCGCAGATCTCGAGATCGCGATCCGTCAGCCCGATCTTCTCGGGGCGCCCGCCCACATGCATGTTGGAGCGCGTCTCGCCTGCTGCCGGAACCCGGTTGATCGCGCCCACGGGCTCGCCATCCACAAGGATGATCCGCTTGTCGCCATTGGCAACATCGGGAAGGAATTTCTGCACGATCAGGGGTTCGTTGCTGAGGCTGGTGAAAAGCTCGTGAAGCGATGCGAGATTGCGATCGTTCGGATCAAGCCGGAAGACACCGGCGCCGCCATTGCCGTAGAGCGGCTTCAGAATGATATCCCCGTGCTCCGCCTTGAAGGCGCGGATCAGATCGAGATCGCGCGCGATCATCGTCGGCGGGGTGAGATCGGGAAAGGAGAGGACGAGGAGCTTCTCGGGGAAATTTCGCACCCAGAAGGAATCATTCACGATCAGGGTGCGCTCGCGGATCATGTCGAGAAGATGGGTGGTGGTGATGTATCCCATGTCGAACGGCGGATCCTGGCGCAGCCAGACCACATCCCACTCCCCGAGATCGATATCCTGCTCAGGGCCAAGCTCGCAATGCGCTCCGGCCACCCTCCGCACGCGCATGGGCCAGCCCCGCGCCATGACGCGACCCTCGCTGTAATAAAGCCTGTCAGGCGTATAATGAAACAGCTCATGCCCGCGCGCCTGCGCTTCCTCGGCAAGACGAAAACTGCTGTCGGCATCAATGTCGACTGACTGGATCGGATCCATCTGGAAGGCGACCTTGAGGGGCATGCACACTCTCCTGCTGTCCACCACAGCCTGACAAGGCAGATGACGGGTTTCCTGCTTGATGCGGAAATATCCGAAGGAAACAGAGGAAAGGCAAGCACATCGAAACGGCCTGCCGCAAGGGAGATGTTCACATCATCATGAGCGCATTTTCCAGTATCTCGATTTCCCCCGCCTCATTGACAAGCGCGACGTCGAAACGTACCTCCGTATCCATGCCACGGGGTTCGGAAGCAAGGTATTCGGATGCCGTATCGTAGATACGGGAGATCTGGCGCTGGCTCACCCGAGCCGCCGCCCTCTCAAAACTGCGGCTCTTCTTGACCTCGATGAAGACAATCGCTTCGCCATCTCGCGCCACCAGATCGATCTCGCCCGCGCTCCCGCGCCAGCGCTGCTGTCCGATCTTCATGCCCCGGCGCGCATATTCGCGCGCAACAATGGCCTCCGCCACAAGGCCGGCATGATGATTCGTTTTTCCGCGTTGCGCGCACACCGCTGTTCTAGCCATTTTCCGCCTCCTCCTTTCCGCCAGTATCCGCTCCATCTGATCCGGCACCATCCTTTCCGAGCGCAAGCGCTGCCTGATAGACTTCCCGCCGCGCCAGACCCAATCGCTCTGCCACCAGCGCAACGGCATCCTTGCGCGTATGCGTCTCGAGTGCCTCTTCAAGCGCCCGATCAAGATCGGCCCGGCTCACCTGCGCCCTGACCGGGCGGCCGACGACCAGCACGATTTCACCCTTCAGCCTGCGCTCCGCCAACTGTTCGCGCAGATCTGCGATCGGGCCACGCATCACCTCCTCGAAACGCTTCGTAAGCTCCCGGCCAATTGCCGAATCGCGCTCGCTTCCGAATACTTCCACAAGGTCATCTAACAATCCGTGAATCCTCTTCGGGCTTTCATAAAAGACAACCGTTGCCGGGATATCGGCCAGTTCACGCAGGAAACGGCGCCGGGCGGCCCGACCGGTGGGGGGAAAGCCCGCAAACAGGAAACGATCCGTAGGCATGCCGGAAACCGTGAGAGCCGCCAGCAAGGCCGATGGCCCCGGAACGGCAAACACCCTGTGCCCCGCCTCGATGGCTGCGCGCCCGAGCGCATATCCCGGATCAGCAACGAGAGGGGTCCCGGCCTCGCTCACATAGGCGACGGATTTTCCCGCTTCCAGATGCGCAAGGATCTGCGGGCGGCGGCGTGGGCCGTTGTGATCGTGATAGGCGATCAGCGGCCGCCCTTCGAGCGGGATGCCATGGATATCCATGAGGCGGCGCGTGGTGCGGGTATCCTCGCTGGCCAGAACATCCGCGCTGGCCAGAACATCCAGCGCATTCAGCGTGATGTCGCGTGCCGAGCCGATCGGTGTCGCCACGAAATGGAGACCGGCGGGGAGTTGCCGTTTTTCCGCATATCTCATCTGCTGCCCTTCCTGACGTTTACTATCGGCCTGCAAGGGCTTAACCTAGCGCAGGAATGCAGCAATAACCATCACGCCCGACAAAACGCCACAAACCACGAAAGAGAACACCCGATGTTTGCCGTATTGAGTATTGCCCGACGCCTGGCCGGCCTGATCGCAACCCTTTTCGCCCTGCTGTGGCTCGCCGCCTGCCAGCCTGTCGTGACAGGCGGCGGCGGCCCGCGGATCAACGCATCCGCCCCCGTGCCTGTGGCCCTGCTCGTGCCCCGGGGCTCGCAATCTCCCGGCGATGCGATCCTGGCACGCCATCTCGAGAATGCCGCCCGCCTCGCGATTGCGGATCTGGACGGCGTGCGGATCGATCTCAGGGTTTACGATACCGCCGGCCAGCCCTCGCAATCGGCGCAGGCAGCGAAGCAGGCCGTGAATGACGGCGCCAGGATCATTCTCGGCCCTGTCTTTGCCGCCAATGCGAATGCGGCCGGGCTCGCGGTGCTGAACCGCAACGTCAACGTGCTCTCCTTCTCGAGCACCCCGGCGATCGCGGGTGGCAATGTGTTCATTCTCGGCAACACCTACGACAACACCGCCAATCGCCTCGTCGGCTTTGCCCGCAACCAGGGCAAGGGGCGGATCATGATCGTTCATCCCGATGCGCCCAACGGCATCGATGCGCGAAATGCGATCGAGCGCGCCATAACCCGCCATGGCGCGCAGCTTGCCGCCGTTGCCTCCTACGAACTTTCCCAGCAGGGGGTGATCAATGCCGTGCCAGAAATCGCCCGCAAGGCCAGAAGCTCGGGCGCCCAATCGCTCTTCTTCACCGCCGATACCGCCGGCGCGCTCCCCTTCCTCGCCCAGCTCCTGCCGGAAAACGGCGTCAACAGCGCCACGACCCAGTTCGTCGGGATGACCCGCTGGGATATTCCGCGCTCCACGCTCTCGATGCCGGGGCTGCAGGGGGGCTGGTTTGCCCTGCCCGATCCGGCCCGCGCCACACAATTCGCCCAGCGCTACAGCGCCGCTTATGGCGAGCCCCCGCACCCGATCGCCGGGCTTGCCTATGATGGGATCGCCGCCATCGGCGCGCTGGTGAAATCGCGCGGCCCCGATGCCCTCACCCGGCAGGCCCTCACCCAGCCCGCCGGCTTCATCGGCGTTAACGGCATCTTCCGCCTGCTGCCCGACGGCACCAACGAGCGCGCCCTTGCCATCGCCGAAGTGCGCGATGGCGACATGGTGATCATCAGCCCCGCTCCGAGAAGCTTTGGCGGTGCCGGTTTCTGAGCGCGCGCCCACGAAAGAGGGCAGGGAAACGGCGACAGGAGAGGTGCTTGCACCCGCCCCGGAGGCCGGGCAGACGGGCGGCGAACTCCTCCTTCCGGAGGAAGAGATATTCGATCGCGAATCCCTGCGCCTCGAGCTTGACCGGGCGCTGGCCGATGCGCCCGACAGCCGCGCCATGCGTGCCGCGACCGTCGCAATCCTGAAGGCGGCGCGGGAGAAGGGCACGGCGGCAATCGAAAGAGCATTCGCTGCCCGCCCGTTCGCCGCGCGCGAAACCACGCATGCCTACAGCCGCCTCACCGACGGCATCGTGCAGACGGTTTTCGAAATCGCCACCAGACGGCTCCACCCGCTGCCCAATCCCACCGAGGGCGAGCGCCTTTCCCTGGTCGCCGTCGGCGGCTACGGGCGCGGCGAGATGGCGCCTCATTCGGATGTGGATCTCCTTTTCCTCACCCCCTGGAAGATCACCCCCTGGGCCGAGAGCGTGATCGAATCCATGCTCTACATGCTGTGGGATCTGCGCCTGAAGGTGGGCCATTCGAGCCGCACGCTCAATGATTGCATCCGCCTCGGACGCGAGGATTACACGATCCGCACCGCGCTTCTCGAACACCGCTACATCGAAGGCGACAAGGCCCTCGCCGAAGAGCTGGCTCAGAGGCTGTGGGATGAGCTCTTCTGCGGCACCGCCGCCGATTTCATCGAAGCCAAGCTGGCCGAGCGCAGCGAGCGCCACCGGAAACAGGGCGGCCAGCGATACATGGTCGAGCCCAATGTGAAGGAGGGCAAGGGGGGCCTGCGCGATCTGCAGTCGCTCTTCTGGATCACGAAATACATCTACCGCGTGGACGATGTGGCCGAACTGGTGCCACTCGGGGTCTTTCGCGAGGAGGAATTCCGCCAGTTCGCGCATGCGGAGAATTTCCTCTGGGCGGTGCGCTGCCACCTGCACATGATCGCCGGGCGTGCCCAGGATCAGCTCACCTTCGATCTTCAGGTCGAGGTGGCCGCGCGCATGGGCTACCGCGATCAGGGCGGGCGGCGGGCCGTGGAGCATTTCATGCAGGATTACTTCCGCCACGCCACCCGCGTGGGCGAACTCACCCGCATCTTCCTCACCGCCCTCGAGGCCAATCACACCAAGCCCGAGCCGCGCCTTCTGCGCCTGTTTCGCCGCCGCCCGAAGCTGAAGCCCGGCTACGCCATCGCCCAGAACCGCCTGACCGTGGCCGACGAGGCGCAGTTCCTCGCCGACAAGCTCAATCTCCTGCGCCTGTTCGAAGAGGCCCTGCGCACCGGCCTGCTGATCCACCCCGATGCCATGCGGCTCGTTTCCGCCAATCTGCATCTGATCGACGACGAGATGCGCGCCGATCCCGAGGCCACCCGCATCTTCCTCGATCTCCTGCTCAAGCACGGCAATCCCGAGCGCGCGCTCAGACGCATGAACGAGCTTGGCGTTCTCGCCGCCTTCATCCCCGAATTCGAGCCGATCGTGGCGATGATGCAGTTCAACATGTATCACCACTACACGGTTGACGAACACACCATCCAGTGCATCTCCACCCTCGCCCAGATCGAGCGCGGCGAATTGCGCGAAGAACTGCCCATCGCCTCGGGCATCCTGAAGGCGGGGGTGAACCGGCGGGTGCTCTACGTGGCGCTCCTGCTCCATGATATCGGCAAGGGGCGGGAGGAGGATCACTCGGTGCTCGGCGCGCGCATCGCCCGCAAGGTCGCCACCCGCCTCGGCCTCAGGCCCGACGAGGTGAAAACCGTGGAATGGCTCGTGCGCCACCACCTGCTGATGTCCGACATCGCCCAGAAGCGCGACATCTCCGATCCCCGCACCGTGCGCGGCTTTGCCAAGGCGGTGAAGCGGCGCGAGCGGCTCGATCTGCTGACGGTGCTTACCGTCTGCGATATCCGCGGCGTCGGCCCCGGCACCTGGAACAACTGGAAGGCCATGCTGCTGCGCCAGCTCCATGCCGA
>JALVEX010000442.1 GCA_027030435.1 Paracoccaceae bacterium | reverse complement strand
TCTGGGAGGGCATGGGCGCGCATGTGGATGTGATGGATCCCGATCACCACGATCTGGTGCTCGCCGTCACCAGCCACGCGCCCCATCTCATTGCCTATACGATGGTCGGCGTGGCCGATGATCTGCGCCGGGTGACCGACAGCGAAGTGATCAAGTATTCCGCCGCCGGCTTTCGCGATTTCACCCGCATCGCCGCTTCCGATCCCACCATGTGGCGCGATGTGTTTCTCTCCAACAAGGATGCGACGCTCGAGATCCTCGGCCGTTTCACCGAAGAGCTCTTCGCGCTTCAGCGCGCGATCAGGCAGGGTGACGGCAAGCACCTGCACGATTATTTCACCCGCACCCGCGCCATCCGGCGCGGCATCATCGAGGCGGGGCAGGATACGCCCGCCCCCGATTTCGGACGGGTGGCGAAGGAGGAGGCCGGGGAATGATGCAGAGGGCGACGGCAATCGTTCTCGGGCTTGCACTTGCCTTGCCCGCATGGGCCGAAGCGCCCGCGCGAACGCCCTACCCGAAGCCAAGGCCCGCCTTCGCCGAAGCCGCCGCTGCCGATCCGCTGCCCGATCGCGCGATCATCATCACCTCGGCGCCGGGTGTGAAGCGTTCGCTTCGCCCGCGCCTGCGCCCCGGTGAGCGTGCCGCCCGCGCACCCGCAGGCGCGCCTGTGCGCCCGGATCGGGTGGTGCTGCTCACCTCCCTTCCCGGCGTGAAGCGCTCCTTGCGCCCGCATCCGCGCCCGCAGGGCATTGCGCGGCTGCACCCGGCCGTGGCGCGCGCCGCTTCCCCCGCGCCCGCCCCAGCCCCGCGCAGAACGCCCGCGCCCATTACCGCCAGCGGGCGGCAGGGGGCGGTCTGCGGGGATCGTGGCATCATCGGCCAGCGCGTCTCGCCGATCCGCGGCCGGCTTGCGGGCTGCCGGATCGCCAGGCCCGTGCGCGTCACCTCGATCGACGGGGTGCGCCTCAGCCAGCCCGCCGTGCTCGATTGCAAGACGGCGAAGGCGCTGAAAAGCTGGCTCCGCAAGGGCGCGCGCCCGGCGGTGGGGCGGCTTGGGGGCGGCATTGCCTCGATGCGGGTGATGGCCAGCTATGCCTGCCGCACCCGCAACAGCCAGCCCGGCGCCAAGCTGAGCGAGCACGCCAGGGGCAAGGCGATCGACATCGGCGCGATAACCCTGAAGAACGGCATGACGATCTCGGTGCTGAAAGGCTGGCGCGATCCGGTGCGCGGCAAGATCCTGCGCCGCATGCACCGCGCCGCCTGCGGCCCCTTCGGCACCGTGCTCGGCCCCGATGCCAACCGCTTCCACCGCGATCATTTCCATTTCGACGTGGCCCGCTACCGCAGCGGCGCCTACTGCCGCTGAGGCAGGCCGGCGCGGGGCAGGCGAAGAAAGGGCCGGCAGGCCGGGATCAGCGCAGCCTGATCCGGGGGGCATCGCCCACCGGCAGCGGGCCGATCCAGATCTTGCGCCCGGCGAAGCGCAGGGTGGCATCGATCGATTTCGG
>JALVEX010000441.1 GCA_027030435.1 Paracoccaceae bacterium | reverse complement strand
GAGTTCAAGCGCCGAAAGATCGATCGGGCTGTCCAGATCACCCCGCACGCCGACGATGAAGATGCGCTCCCGGTGCTGGGGGATCAGGCCCTTGGCATCAATCACCCGCCAGGACACGTCATAGCCGAGCTCTTCCTCCAGCGTCCGCCTGATCACCTGAAAGGTCCGCCCCCTGTCGTGGCTGGTCAGATTCTTCACGTTCTCGAGCAGAAAGACTGGCGGCCGGTGGTGCGCGATGATGCGCGCAACGTCGAAGAACAGCGTCCCTTGAGTGTCGCAGGAAAAACCATGTGCACGGCCCAGCGCATTTTTCTTGCTGACACCGGCAATCGAGAACGGCTGGCATGGAAAACCCGCCACCAGAACGTCGTGCGGCGGAATGTCCGTGGCCTCGACCTCGGTAATGTCGCCTGCGAAAACGTGGTCCGGGCCGTCATGGAAATTCGCGCGGTAGGTCGCCTGCGCATACTTGTTCCACTCGGATGTGAACACGCAGCGCCCCCCGATGGCCTCGAAGCCGAGGCGGATCCCGCCGATTCCGGCGAACAGATCGATGAACCTGAACCCGGACGCTTTCCGCCGCGTGCGCCCCGCGATTTTCTCGAGCGCCTTGACGGCGTCGGCCGGTGCCTCGACCTCACCGTGCTCCCACCGGTAGGCCGTGCTGATGGCGCACCCGACCTCGTCGGCCGCCTGCTGAACGCTCAAACCGGAACGCTGCCGAAGCTCCGAAAATATGGACATGCTGCCGCCTCCGCTGGGACATTTTTTTCGACCATCGCATGGAAACGAAACCAGAACAAGGTTAAAATGCTGCTGATGCCAGTGCCAGGCGCAGTTCCGGCGTACCTCACCCACACGCGCGCAGCTGCTCGCGCAGGACGGCATAGTCCCGCAGGAGTTCCTCGATCGCCGAGTCCGGCGGCAGCAGGGAGAGCTCGTCGGCGGCACGGGAGCGCAGGTCGGCGCCGTAGGCGGGCAGCGGCGGACAGACGCCCGTCGCCCGCTCAGAAGTCGCCGTCGCGCAGGCGGCGAGCAAGCTCGTCGCGAGAACGGGGCCGACGAGACGCGGCCTCGGCCATGCGGCGCTGAATGTCATTGGCTTTCTCCATGTGGTCAAGGCGCTCGGCCAGCCGGCCGGCGCGTTCGGCGGTGCGGCGGAAAGAGAGGACGAACAGGGCGATGGTGAGCGCGACCGCCGCCCAGCGGGCGAGCGCGCGCAGCGTTCGGCTGCCGGCGAGGACGCCCGGGAGCTGCGCGATCAACGCCGCCCCTGTCGCCAGTCGTCCCAACGGGCGTAGATCGTCAGCGCGACACCGGCGAGCGCGGCGGCGAATGTCAGTGCCTGGATCGCGATCTTCACTTCGCCGCCGGTGAAGCTGCCGCCGTTTGCGCTCAGCACGACGGGCGTGTCGGCATAAAATGCCTGCGGGCCGATCACGCCGATGTTGCTGCTGCCCGCCGCGATCCCCAGCGAAGCGCCGAACTTCCCAGGCGTGCCGGCGATTCCGCAGTC
>JALVEX010000440.1 GCA_027030435.1 Paracoccaceae bacterium | reverse complement strand
CAAGGGATATGCCCCGCGCCGCGGATGAGGTGGAAGCGCGCGCCGGGGATCAGCCCGGCCGTTTCGCGCACAAGATCGGGCGGGGTGGAGCCATCCTCGCTGCCGGCGATGGCGAGCGCGGGCAGGCGCAGGCGCGCGGTGCTCTCGTAGAGATCGGTTTCCCCGATCGCCGCCGAGCAGCCGATGTAGCCCGCGCGCGGCGTGCGCGTCAGCATGTTGCGCCAGCCGGCGAGCTCCTCCGGGCGCTCTTCATGGAAGCGGCGCGAGAACCAGCGCGCAAGGATGGTATCGGCCAGCGCCTCGATGCCGCCCTTCCTCACCATCTCGATGCGCTCGCGCCAGATCTCGGGCGTGCCGATCTTGGGGGCGGTGTTGGAAAGCACCACCGCGCGCACCAGATCGAGCCGCTCGGCCGCCAGCCCCTGCGCGATCATGCCGCCGATCGAAAGCCCGACGAAGACGCATTCCCGCACGCCCAGATGATCCAGAAGCCGCGCCGCATCCGCCACCAGATCGCCCATGAAATATTCGCCTTCGGGGGCGTCCGTCAGCCCGTGGCCGCGGGTATCGTAGCGGATCAGGCGCAGATTTGCGGGCAGGAGCGGCACGAGATCGTCCCACAGGCGAAAATCGGTGCCGAGCGAATTGGAAAACACCACCGCCGGCCCCTCGCGCGGGCCCTCATCGCTGAAATGCACATGGATATCGGCAAGTTTCGCGATCCGCATCAGTATGGCAACCCCACGTAGTTTTCCGCCAGCGCCTTCTGCGCCGCCTCGCTCGCGGCAAGATACTCGAGATCCGCCGCCTGAATCTTCAGATCGAAGCCCGATTGCTCGGGGAAGCGGTGGAGAAGGTTCGTCATCCACCAGGAAAAGCGCTCGGCCTTCCAGATGCGCGAAAGCGCGCGTGCGCTGTAGCCCGCAAGCTCCGCCGCATCGCCGCGATCATACCATGCGCCGAGCGCGCTGTGGAGATAATGCACATCCGATGCGGCGGTGTTGAGCCCCTTGGCGCCGGTGGGCGGCACGATATGGGAGGCATCGCCGCAGAGAAAAAGCCTGCCCCATTGCATCGGCTCGCTGACGAAGCTGCGCAGGGGGGCGATGGATTTCTCGATCGAGGGCCCGGTGACAAGCCGCTCGGCCACCGTGGCGGGCAGGCGGCGCTTCAGCTCATCCCAGAAGCGATCGTCGGGCCAGTCATCGGGGCTGTCGGAGAGCGGGCATTGCACATAGTAGCGGCTGAGGTTTTCCCGGCGCATCGAGCAGAGTGCAAAGCCGCGCTCGGAGCAGGAATAGATCAGTTCGCGATTGACGGGGGGCGTTTCGCTCAACACCCCCATCCAGCCGAAGGGATAGGCTTTCTCGTATTCGCGGCGCAGATTGGCGGGGATGGTGGGGCGGCTTGCGCCGTGAAAGCCGTCGCAGCCGGCAATGAATTCGCAATCGAGCCGGCATTTCTCGCCATCTTTCGTGAAGGTCACATATGGCGCATCGCCGTCCGCGCCGTGGATCGCCACATCCCCGGCCTCATGGATGGTTTCGCCGCCGGCTTCATCGCGCGCGGCGTAAAGATCGCGCGTCACCTCCGTCTGGCCATAGACAACCACCGGGCGGCGCACCAGCTTCTGGAAATCAATGCGAAACATGCGCTCGCCATGGGCGATCTCGATGCCGTCATGGATGAAGCCCTCGCGCTGCATCCGTGCGCTCACGCCTGCCTTGTGCATGAGTTCCACAAAGCCCACTTCGAGCACGCCCGCGCGGATCCGCCCCAGCACATGGGCGCGCGTGCGCCGCTCGAGGATCACGTTGTCGATCCCCCGTTTCATGAGAAGCTGGCCCAAGAGCAGCCCCGAAGGCCCGCCGCCGATGATCGCCACTTTCGTGCGCATTCCGTTCCTCCCTTTGGCGGGAGTATCCGCAGGAGATATTGGCAATGTCAATCAGTTTGCGGCAGGCAGAGGGCTTCAGGTGGTCGGCACGCGCCCGAGCGCATCGTGAAACACATGCGCATCCACATTCCCGCCCGAGGCCACCACGATCACGCTTTCGCCCTTGATCTCTGCGGGGTGGAAAAGCGCCGCCGCCAGCGCCACCGCGCCGCCCGGCTCGAGCACGATCCTGAGATGGGCGAAGGCAAGCGCCATCGCGGCGAGCGCCTCGTCTTCGCTCACCACGAGGCCGGGGCCGCAGAGGCGCGCGAGGATGGGGAAGGTGATCTCCCCTGGCGAAGGCGTGACGATCGCATCGCAGAGCGATCCTGCCCTTTGCGCGTTCTCCTCGATCCGCCCGCTTGCCAGCGAGCGCGCCACGTCGTCAAAGCCCTCGGGCTCCACCGGGCGCACCAGCATCCCCGGCGCCTCCGCCTCGAGCGCCAGCGCGATGCCGGAGGTGAGCCCGCCGCCGCCGCAGGGCACCAGCACCTCGGCCTCGGCCACGCCCTGCTCGGCCGCCTGTTGCGCGATCTCGAGCCCTACCGTGCCCTGCCCGGCGATCACCAGCGGCTCGTCATAGGGGCGGATCAGAGTGAGGCCGCGCTCGCGCGCCAACGCCTCGCCGATCGCATCGCGATCCTGCGTGGCGCGATCATACATCACCACCTCGCCGCCGAGGCCGCGGGTGTTGGCGATCTTTGCCGCCGGCGCGTCCGAGGGCATGACGATCAGCGCCGGCGCGTCATGGGCGCGCGCCGCCAGCGCCACACCTTGCGCGTGGTTGCCCGAGCTGAAGGCGATCACGCCCCGCCGCAGGGCCTTTTTCGCCAGTGCCGAGATCGCCGACCAGGCGCCGCGAAACTTGAAGCTGCCGGTGTGCTGCAGGCATTCGGGCTTCACCAGCACCTGCCGCCCGGCGATCTCGTTGAGGAAGGGCGAGGAGAGGATGGGCGTGAGGCGGGCCTTGCCCGCGAGCCGCTCCTCAGCGGCCAGGATCATCGCGTGATCAACGGCTTCGCGGCTCATCGCACATCCTCCAGCACCTTTTCGATCACCCCGAGCGCCTCCGGCTCGTCCAGAAACGGCACATGCCCGCGCCCCGGCACCTCGGCGAAGGCCATGTCGGGGCGGCGGGCGCGCATCCCGGCCGCCGTTTCGCGCGAAAGGATGTTGGAATTCGCGCCCCGGATCAGCCCGAGCGGCACCCCCTCGAGCGCATCGAACAGCGGCCACAGATCCGGCAGCGCGGAGGCATCCGCATCGGCGAAGGCTGCGGCGAGCGCCGGATCGTAGCGCAGCTTCAGCCCTTCGGGCGTTTCCTCGTAGAGATTGCGCGCCTCCGCCTGCCAGCGCGCGGGCGGCACGCCCTCGAAACCGGGCAGCGCGGCGCGTGCCGTGGCCGCCTCGGCCAGCGTTTTCCAGGGCGGGGGCCTGCCGATGTAGCCGCGGATGAAGGCGATCCCCTCGGGGGCGATCTCGGGGCCGATGTCATTGAGGATCACGGCAGCGAGCCGCTCGCGCGCCGTGGCGGCGAGCGTCATCGCGATCAGCCCGCCGCGCGAGGTGCCGAGGATCGCGGCACGCTCGATCCCGAGATGATCGAGAAGCTCCAGCGCGTCCTGCGCCTCGCGCGCCACAGTATAGCTTGCGGGATCGGCCCATTGAGAGGCCCTGCGGCCGCGGTAATCCATGCGGATCAGGCGCACATCCTTCAGATGCGGCGCCACGAAATCGAAATCGGCGCTGTTGCGCGTGAGCCCCGAAAGGCACAATAGCGGCACGCCCGCACGCTCGCTTCCATCGTCTTGATAGGCAAGCCGCACCCCGTCGGAGCTTTCGAAATAGCGCATCATGCCTCTGCCGCCAGTTCCGGCACCGCGCGAAGATCGGGGAGGATGTGGTCGGGCTTCCAGGGCAGGCGATCGACGGGCTCACCGGCGCGATTGGCCCAGACGCTCCGAAAGCCGAAGCCCTTCGCCGCCGCCGCGTCCCAGCCGTTGGAGGAGACGAAAAGCACCTCCCCCGGCGTGCAGGAAAAGGCCTGGGTGACCAGCGCATAGACGGCCGGGGCGGGCTTGAAGATGCCGACGGCCTCGACCGAAAGCACATCGTCCAGGAAATCGCCGATCCCGGCAGATTTCACCGCCCCTTCCAGCATCCCGGGGCTGCCGTTCGAGAGGATCGCGGTATTCATCCCCGCCTGCTTCAGCGCCGCCAGCATCGCCGGCACCTCGGGATAGGCGGCGAGCTCCCGGTAGAGCGCCAGCAGGCGTTCGCGCAGATCGCGATTCTCGAGCCCGCTCGCCTCCATCGCCCAGTCAAGCGCCTCCTGCGTGACCTGCCAGAAATCCGCATGTGCGCCCGCGAGCGCCCTGATCCAGGTGTATTGCAGCTGTTTCGCACGCCAGTCCGCCGCGAGGCGCGGCCAGCGTTCGGCCAGTGCAGCATCCTCCCGCGCTGCCTCACGCGCCGCTGCATTGACATCAAACAGCGTGCCGTAAGCATCGAAAACGCAAACCGATACGGCCATTTCCCGGCTCCCCTTCTGCTCCCCTGTGCGCAAGGCACAGCGGGGAACAGAATGCCACAGGCAGAGGGAAGGAGAAAGCCCACATCCCGGCCGGCAGCGCTCTTTCAGGCGCGGCGCAGGCGGATCACCACATCCACCTTGCTGATCTCGGCGCCCTCGGGCGCGTCGGGCAGGCGGCGGATTTCAAGCTCTTCTGCGGGGGCGTCCGTCAGCCGCTGATCCTCTTCCCAGTAGAAATGCGGGTGATCGGAGGTATTGGTATCGAAATAGCTCTTGTTGCCCTCGAGCATGATTTCGCGCAGCAATCCCGCTTCGCAGAAGGCGCGCAGGGTGTTGTAGACGGTGGCCAGCGAGACGCTCTCGCCCGCTTCGCGCGAGGCGGCGTAAAGGCTTTCTGCCGTGACGTGGCGGTGCTTGCCGTCCCCGATCAGGAGCGCCGCCAATGCGAGGCGCTGGCGCGTGGGGCGCAGGCCCGCGCCCTCGAGCCATTCGCTGCTGCGTCTTGCGCTGATCTCGCTCATCATTCCTTTCCCGGCCTTCTGCAAGCTGGAACCATTATAATGAATGCCGCTCGCGCTTATCAATGGATTTTCTCCCGCCGGGGCTGCGGGCTTTTCGCGCTATTGCCCTTGCATGAAGCCAGATGCTAGGGAGAGGCAACCGACATCAGCAAAGAACGGGGCAAGGCAGAATGGCCGATTTTCCGACCAGTTTCGACAAGGACGAGCTTCTCAAATGCGCACGTGGCGAGCTTTTCGGCCCCGGCAATGCGCAGCTTCCCGAGCCGCCGATGCTGATGATGGACCGCATCACCGAGGTTAGCGGCGATGCGGGCGAACATGGCAAGGGCCATGTGCTGGCCGAACTCGACATCACCCCCGATCTGTGGTTCTTCCCCTGCCATTTCCCGGGCAATCCGGTAATGCCGGGCTGCCTGATGCTCGATGGGCTGTGGCAGCTTACGGGCTTCAATCTCGGCTGGCGCGGCTGGCAGGGGCAGGGCTTTGCGCTTGGCGTGGGCGAGGTCAAGCTATCGGGCATGGTCACGCCCGAGCGCAGGCTGGTGAGCTACGAGGTGCAGTTCACCCGGGTGATCGACCGGCGCCTGAAGATGGGCGTGGCCGACGGGATCGTGCGCGCCGATGGCGAGATCGTCTGCGCCGTGAAGGACATGAAGGTGGGCCTTGCCGCCCCGAAGAAATAGGCTGCCGGTCTGCGGCCACGTCTGAAGGAGAACGAAATGCGCCGAGTCGTGATTACCGGGTTGGGGATCGTTTCCTCGATCGGCAATGATGCCGAAGAAGTCGCCGCCGCGCTGAAGGCCGGCAAGTCCGGCATCACCGCCAACGAGGACATGATCGAGCACGGATTTCGCAGCCGGATCGCCGGCGCGCCGAAGATCGACATCAAGGAGCATGTGGAAAAGCGCGTGCTGCGCTTCATGGGGCCGGGCGCGGCCTATGCCCATATCGCCATGCAGCAGGCGATCGCCGATGCGGGGCTTGAGGAGAGCGATATCGTCAATCCGCGTTCGGGGCTGATCGCGGGCTCGGGCGGGCCTTCCACCTCGACCTTCTACAAGGCGCACAAGATCGTCATGGAGAAAGGCGCGCCCAAATGGATCGGGCCCTTCGCGGTGCCCAAGTGCATGTCGTCCACCGTGTCGGCCAATCTGGCCACCGCCTTCAGGATCAAGGGCATCAACTACACCATCACCTCTGCCTGCTCGACGAGCCTGCACTGCATCGGCAGCGCGGCCGAGCAGATCATGATGGGCAAGCAGGATCTGATGTTTGCCGGTGGCGGCGAGGAGCTGGACTGGACGCTTTCCTGCCTGTTCGATGCCATGGGGGCGATGAGCAGCAAGTATAACGATACGCCCGAGCGGGCGAGCCGCGCCTTCGATGCCGATCGCGATGGCTTCGTGATCGCCGGCGGCGGGGGGATGGTGGTGCTCGAGGATCTGGAGCGCGCGAAGGCGCGCGGCGCGAAGATCTACGGCGAGATCACCGGCTACGGCGCCACCTCG
>JALVEX010000439.1 GCA_027030435.1 Paracoccaceae bacterium | reverse complement strand
CATGAAACCGAAAGCTGGTGGCAGCAGGCGCTCGGCGAGGGGATCGTGGGCAGGCTGACCGGCAAACGGCTGAAGAAGCTGCCCGCCTGGATGGAATCCTGGGCCGAATACAAGGCCCGCAACCCGCAAGGGCTGGTGATGGACGAACCGGCCTGGAACCGCTCTTACGGCCGCAATCCATACGTTGGCTATGATCGTGCCGCGCGCCCCTTCCTCTACAATGGCGAAATGCCGCCCCACGGCATCCCGCCGCTGGCGCGTGTCGTCGCCGTGGGCGATCGCGCCTGGCCGCTCGATCGGATCAGAAAGGCAGGGCGGATCGAGGAGGCCGGGCTGGAGATCACCTGGCGCGCGGGCCAGGCCTCGGCGCTTGATACGGGCAATATCGGCAGGGGGCGCGATGTGGGCACCATCCGCGTGCGCGACAGGAAAGGCCGCGACGTGGTGCATGACGTGATGTTCGCCTTCGCCTTCCATGCCTTCCACCCGAAGGGCAAATGGATGCTCGGGCCCTGATCCCCCTCATCACTGGTCGATGAATATCCCCGCCGGAGGCATGAAGTTTTCCTGCCCCGCCGGCGCCTTTTGGGCAGCGGGCCGATCTGCCGGCAAATGCCGCCCCAATCGCCCGGCTTCAGAAACTCAGCGCAATGATTTCCTCGCCGAGCACGGTTTTCACTGCCCGCCCGATGGCGCGCGCGCACGCACCGACAAGCAGGAACTGCACCAGCGAGGGCGGCACCCCCTCCGCCATGCTTCCACCGACAAGCATTTCCCATGTTTCCGGTTCGATCGAAAGGCGCTCGCTGCGGGCGGTGAGATTCCATTGCCCTCCGTCATGCGCGATGGTGATCCGCCCGCCGTGGGGCATGGCCGTCTCGAGGCACTGGATCAGCAGGAAAACGAGCTTCAGCTCGTCGCGCGCCGCCGCGCCTTCCGCCTGCCATTCAAGCGTGAGGCGGCCCGAGCGGGTGAGCCCCTCGAGGATCGAGAGGATCTCGGTGCGCGCGATCGGCTGGCCGCCATCGGCGCGGCCGAAGGCGATGCGGAAGAAGCGCACCCGGGCATTGGCGCTTTCCACGCTGTCGCGCAGAAGCGCGAATTCGGGGCCCTCGGGCAGGCCCGCGAGGCTCAGAAGCTCCAGCCCGTTGCCGATCGCGCCGATCGGGCTGATCAGATCGTGGCACAGGCGCGAGGCGACGAGCGCGGGGATATCATTGGCATGATCGGGCATGGGCTTTTTCATCCGTCTTGTAGTATCCTGATCGTTAACAAATGGTTTAGAAACGCCGGAGGCCCGCGATGGACAACATCAACGACATTATCACGCCCGGCATGATCGTGCGCCATCCCGACCGCCCGGAATGGGGCCCGGGGCAGGTGCAATCCAGCATCAACGGCAAGATCACGGTGAATTTCCGCCATCGTGGCAAGGTGGTGCTCGACGGGCGGGTGATCGCGCTGATCCTTGAGGAGTGAGCGGGCGGCCATGATATCATCTGGTAGCCGGCTCAGTGCCCCGCAGCAAG
>JALVEX010000438.1 GCA_027030435.1 Paracoccaceae bacterium | reverse complement strand
AGCCCGAGCTTCACGCCGCGCTCGGCAAACCAGTCGAAGGTCTTTTCCATCAGCCGGCCCTTGGAGGGCACGCCAAGCTTCACGCTCATGCCAGCCCCTCCCGCACGTCAAGCATCAGGCCGGGCCGGATCACGCCGCCCACCGCCGGGCAGCCCCCTTCCCGCGCGAGCGCGCGCACCAGCGCATCATAGCGCCCGCCCGAGGCCACCGGCGGCAAGGCCGGCGCGCCGGGGGCGTAGAAGCCGAAGATGAAGCCATCGTAATATTCCATCGTGCTGCGCCCGTAGGAGCCTTCGAACATGAGGCCATCCACATCGATCCCGGCATCGGCCAGGGCATCCGTCCGCGCCGCGAAGCGCTCCACCGCCGGCGCGAGGGCGGGCATGTCCACCTCGAGATCCCGCAGCCGCTCCAGCACCATCGGCAGGGTTTCGTGGAGGCTCAGGATCTCGTCGAGCAGCTGGCTTTCGCCCTCGGAAAGCGGCGGCTCGGCGGCATCGGCCACAAGCGCCTCTACCCGCGCCTCTATCTCGTCGCGCCCGCGCAGGCCCACAAGCGGCCCCGCCTCACCGATCACATCACGCCCCGCCGCCACATCGGCCAGCAGTTTCGCCCGCGCGGGGGGCACGGGCGCGCGGCCGGAATAGCGCTCGATCAGGGCGCGGAAGCGGCGCGGGCGCCAGATATGGCGCAAGAGCGCCGCCTTGCGCGCCGGGGATGCCTTCAGCCCGCGCACCGCCGCCATCAGGATGCCGATATCGCCCGTGGAGGCGCGCAGGCCAAGGGGCGAAAGCACCTCCTCGAAGAGCGCAAACACCTCTGCATCGGCGCGCGCGGGATCTTCGGCCGAAAAAAGCTCATAGCCCACCTGGATATATTCCGAGGGCCGGTCCGCCTCCGCTTCCTGCTGGCGAAAGACCTCGCCGGCATAGGTGTAGCGCGCCTCTCCGTCGCCGTTTGCCATGTGATGCAGCACCAGCGGCACGGTGAAATCGGGACGCAGCATCATTTCGCCGCGCAGGGGATCGTTCGTCACGTAGGTGCGGGCGCGGATATCCTCGCCATAGAGATCGATGAGCGTCCGGGCGGGCTGGAGGATATCCGTTTCCACATGCGCCGCCCCCGCGGCGCGGAAATAATCCAGAAGCCGCGCGGCCTCGGCGCGAATATCGGATTTCGCGATCATCCCTGCCGCTCCAGAATGGCGCGCACCCCGGCCACCAGATCCTCGCGCGCCACCTCCTCCTGGGCGGGCCGGGCCTTCCATTCCTCGAGGCTCGCGCTTTCGGCGATCTTCGCCCCCAGCTCCAGATCCTTGAGCTGGACAACCCCGCGCGCGGCTTCCTCCTCGCCCTGAATGACGGCCACGGGCGCCTTGCGCCGGTCCGCATATTTGAGCTGATTGCCGAAATTCCTCGGATTGCCGAGATAGACCTCGGCGCGAATGCCCGCCGCGCGCAGCTCATCGGCCATCGCCATGTAATCGCCCATGCGGGCGCGATCCATCACCGTCACCACCACCGGCCCCGAAGCCGCC
>JALVEX010000437.1 GCA_027030435.1 Paracoccaceae bacterium | reverse complement strand
TGGATGGAAAGCTCGATTTCGAAGCTGCGCTCAAGAAACGGGTGGCGCTTCTGAAAGGGCTTGATTGCGCGGTGATAGAGAAGGTTCTGGCCAAAAGGATCACGCTTGCGCCGGGGGGGGATGTGCTGCTGGCCACGATGAAGGCCAACGGGGCCTATGCGGCGCTTGTTTCGGGCGGCTTCACGGCCTTCACCGAATCCGTCGCCGCGCGGCTCGGCTTTGACGAGCACCGCGCCAATACGCTTCTCACCGAAGGCGGCAAGCTCACGGGAGAGGTGGCCAAGCCGATCCTCGGGCGCGATGCCAAGGTGCAGGCCCTCCACGAGATAACCGCCCGCCTCGGGATTGCGCCTGCCGGCGTGCTGGCGGTGGGGGATGGCGCCAATGATCTCGGGATGCTGGAGCTTGCCGGCGCCGGGGTTGCGCTCCACGCCAAGCCGAGCGTTGCAAAGAGGTGCGATATCCGCATCAATCACGGCGATCTCACGGCCCTTCTCTACCTCCAGGGCTATGCGCAGGAAGAGTTTGTTGCGCCCGGTTAGAGACGGATAAGAGAAGGTGCAGGCTGGATTCGGGCCGCCTTTATTCCCCTGCAGTTCACCAGCGGGGCCGCCATCCGCTTCTGCGTAGCCGGATGCTTCGGATCAAGAACGCCGAGGCGCACGAGGATTGCCGCGATGGCGCATTCGGATGCCCGGGTCGCGCCATCGCTGATCTTCAGGGCAACGCCGAGCCGCTTTTGCGGAATGATGGCCACGAATACGCCCTCCGCTCCGGTTTTCACGGCGACCCGCCCTTCCATGGCGCGCATCAGTTCGGTGCAGGCGCGCCCCTCGCCAGCCACCAGATCGGGGTGCGAAACCATGGCATCCCGCAGGCGCAGAGCCGCTTTTGCGCGCGTGCCGGCCTTGCCGTCGGCCGAGGCAAAGAAGGCCATTGCGCGGGCAAGCCCGTGCAGGGTGGTCGCGAAATTGGGGGCCGAGCAGCCGTCGATCGCATGGCCGGGGCTGGGAGCGCCCGTCACCGATTCGAAGGCTTCGCGCACGGCTTTCTGCACCGGGTGAGCGGGGTCGATATACTCGCTATCTGCGCGCAAATGCCTGTTGAGAGTGAGGAAGCCGGTGTGCTTTCCCGAGCAGTTGTTATGTGTCTGATCGGGATTCCTGCAGCCGCAATAAAGCGCCCGGTGGGCTTCTTCATCGCGCGGCATGTGGCCGCCGCAGCGCAGATCGGCTTCACCGAGGCCGAGTGCGGCAAGCCAGTGTGCAATCCTGGCGGTATGGATCGCGCCGCCCTGATGGGAGGCGCAGGCCAGGGCAAGCTGCTCCGGGCCGAGCCCGGCTGCATCCGCAGCCCCGCTTTCCACCAGCGGCAGGGCCTGGATCATCTTGCAGGAGGATCGCGGCAGGATCACCTGGCCGGGATCGCCCCAGGCCTCGGTGATTTCGCCGGTTTCATCGCAGATGACGGCATGGCCGGAATGCACGCTCTCGAGGAAATCGCCGCGCCAGATTTCGGCCAGAGGTTCTGCTGTCGTCATCGCATC
>JALVEX010000436.1 GCA_027030435.1 Paracoccaceae bacterium | reverse complement strand
AGGCTGAAATATCCAATCTGCAAAAGCGCGTGCAGGAATTCCCTGAAGTAGAACGGCGGGCTTGCGAGATGGCGCAGGGTGGCCAGCGCGAATAGCGTGACCCGCCCGGCGGCGGCGAGAAGGGCGAGCGTCTGCCGGCCGATGGCGGCCACGGGGGAGAGGAGGAGGATCATGGCACCGTTCACGAGGCGCCCCCGCGGATGTGGCGGCGCTGATAGCGGGGGCCGAGCGCGGTCAGGATCTCATAGCCGATGGTGCCGGCGGCCTCGGCGAGCGCATCCACCCCCTGCGCGGGGCAGAGGATGTCGAGGCTTTCGGGCCGCGCGGGCAGATCGGTGATGTCGGCGGTGATCAGATCCATGGATACCCGCCCGACGATCGGGCAGGGCTGATCGCCGTCGTAAAGCTGTGCCCGCCCGCCCATGGCGCGGATCAGGCCATCGGCGTAACCGCCTGAAACCGTGGCGATTTCTCGCTCTTCCGGGGCTTCCCAGGCATTGCCGTAGCCCACGGTTTCGCCGGCAGCCACGGGGCGCGTCTGGATCACCGGGAGGGAGAGGCGCACCACGGGGCGGGCCTCGGTGTGGGGCGCGCCGCCGTAAAGGCCGATGCCGGGGCGGGTGAGATCGAAGTGATATTCGGGGCCGAGCAGGATCCCCCCGGTGGCGGCGAGCGAGCGGGGGACGCTGATGCCCTCCGTCAGCGCGCGGAAGGTTTCGAGCTGCCGGCGGTTCATCGGGTGATCGGGCTCGTCGGCGCAGGCGAGATGGCTCATCACCAGGCGGGGGCTGAGCGAAAGCGCGATATCGCGCACCGCCTCCCATTCGGCGGGCTCCATTCCGAGGCGGTTCATGCCGGTATCAAGCTGGATGGCGAAGGGATGGCCAGGCAGCGTCTCGACATGGCGGGTGAGCTGTTCGGTGCTGTTGAGAACGGGCGTGAGGGCGAGATCGGCGATGGTATCGGTATCGCCGCGCATGTGGCCGGAGAAGACGAAGATTTCCGCATCCGGCCCGATCGCCTCGCGCAAGGGTGCCCCCTCCTCGGCCACGGCCACGAAGAAGCGGCGCACGCCCGCGCGCCATAGCGCCCGCGCCACCGGCCCCGCGCCAAGCCCGTAGGCATCGGCCTTCACCACCGCGCCGGTTTCCGTGCCGGCTGTGCTCATCGCGTCCAGCGTTCGCCAGTTTTCCACCAGCGCATCGAGATCTATGGTGAGCGTTCCGCAAGCCATGGGATCGGTTTTTGACGCGCCGGCGCGTGAGGTCAAGGGGAAATGGCGCGGTGGATGGTGCGGGAATTCGCAGGGCCATCGGGCGTTGGCTGGGGGAAGGGGGGAGGAAATCAGGGAAATAGCGCTTCTCAGCCCCTTTCCCCGCCTCGCGCGCTGCGCTATCTGCGGGAGAAAGGGAAGAAGGCCGCGGTGCGGCCGTGAAGATCAGGGGAGAGCCCATGGCGGCCCATGACGAACAGATACCGATGGAGGCCCGCGCCGGCGCGCCGCTCAGGGGCACGGCCGAGGTGCCGGGCGACAAGTCCATCTCCCACCGCGCCCTGATCCTCGGCGCGCTGGCGGTGGGCGAAACCCGCATCAGCGGGCTTCTGGAAGGGCAGGACGTGCTCGATACCGCCGCCGCGATGCGCGCCTTCGGGGCGGAGGTGGTGCGCCATGGCCCGGGCGAGTGGAGCGTTCACGGGGTGGGCGTGGGCGGTTTCGGCGAACCCGAAGACGTGATCGATTGCGGCAATTCCGGCACCGGGGTGCGGCTCGTCATGGGCGCGATGGCGACCACGCCGATCACCGCCACCTTCACGGGGGATGCGAGCCTGCGCGCCCGCCCGATGGGGCGGATCACCGATCCGCTGGCGCTTTTCGGCGCGCGCGCCGTGGGGCGGGAAGGCGGGCGTCTGCCGATGACGCTCACCGGCGCCGCCGATCCGGTGCCGGTGCGCTATGAACTGCCGGTGCCCTCGGCGCAGGTGAAATCGGCGGTGCTGCTGGCGGGGCTGAATGCGCCGGGTGAAACCGTGGTGATCGAGCGGGAGGCGACGCGCGATCACACCGAGCGGATGCTGGCAGGCTTTGGCGCGGAGATTTCGGTGGAGGAGAGCCCCGAGGGCCGGGTGATCACGCTCGCCGGCCAGCCCGAGCTTCGGGCGCAGGAAATCCATGTGCCGCGCGATCCCTCTTCGGCGGCCTTTCCCGTCTGCGCGGCGCTGATCGTGCCGGGCTCGGATGTGCTGGTGCCGGGAATTTCGCTCAACCCCACCCGCGCCGGGCTGTTCGAGACGCTCTGCGAGATGGGCGCGGATCTGACGTATGAAAACGAGCGCGAGGCGGGGGGCGAGCCGGTGGCGGATCTGCGTGCGCGCCATTCGCCCGCGATGAAGGGCGTGGAGGTGCCCCCCGAGCGCGCCCCTTCGATGATCGACGAATACCCGATCCTCGCGGTGGTGGCGGCCAATGCCGAGGGGGTGACGCGGATGCTCGGCGTGGGAGAGCTCAGGGTGAAGGAATGCGACCGCATCGATGCCATGGCGAAGGGCCTTCGCGCCTGCGGCGTGGCGGTGGAGGAGAGCCCCGACAGCATGGCGGTGCAGGGTCTTGGCGCGGGCAATGTGCCCGGTGGCGCCACTTGCGAAACGCGGCTCGATCACCGCATAGCGATGTCGTTCCTCGTGCTCGGGCTGGCGGCGAAACGGCCGGTGGCTGTGGATGACGCGGGGCCGGTTGCCACATCCTTCCCGGTGTTCGAGCCGCTGATGAAGGGGCTCGGGGCGGCGATCATGCGAAAGAACCGCTGATCCATGTGCCCGGGGCCAGGCCCCGGTTTTCGCTCCCGATCCGGGCCGGCTTGAGGGCTGTGCCATTGTGGCGAGATGCGTGTTTGCTGGTCTGGTGATTCTTGCTATGGTTGCGCGGGTGTGGCAGGCTTGGCAGCGCCTGCGTGCGGGCGCATGCGGACAGGGCCGTGGCAGCATGGGTGCTGAAGGATGACGGATCACGTGAAAACCGGAAGATGCCTCTGCGGCGCGGTGCGCTATCGCGTTATCGGGCCGCTCCGCCCCGTGGTGGCCTGCCATTGCAGCCAGTGCCGCAGAACGAGCGGGCATCACGTGGCGGCAACCGCCTGCGCGCGCCCCGCTCTGGAGATCGGGGGCGAGGTGAGATGGTATCGCTCTTCTCCCGAAGCCCGGCGCGGCTTATGCCCCGTCTGCGGCAGCAATCTCTTCTGGGATGGCGGCGGGGAGCGGATCTCGATCATGGCCGGCACGCTTGACCGCCCCAGCGGGCTTTCCGTCGCAAGGCACATCTTCTGCGCGGACAAGGGTGATTATTACGAAATCCGTGATGATCTTGCGAAGGCGGATGGTTGGGAGTGATTGACAGGGCCGGAGCGGGGGCTCTGCCCCCGCGCCCCCGGGATATTTGCGGACCAGTGATGAGAAGCGGGGCGTTGTTTGCGCAGTGCGGCCAAGGCATGATAGGGAGCGCAAGGATCCGGGGCAGGCAGGGGGATGCGGGCATGAGCTTCACGGTGGCGATCGACGGGCCGGCGGCCTCGGGCAAAGGCACGATCGGGCGGGCGGTGGCCGGGCATTTCGGCTTTGCCCATCTCGATACCGGCCTTCTTTACAGGGCCGTCGGCAAGCAGGTTCTCGAGGGGGCGGAGCCGGTGGAGGCAGCACGCCATCTTCGGGCCGAGGATCTGGAAGCCGAGGGCCTGCGCGGGGCCGAGGTGGCGCAGGCGGCGAGCAAGGTGGCGGCGATCCCCGAGGTGCGCGCGGCGCTTCTTGATTTCCAGCGCGCCTTCGCCCGGCGCGCCGGAGGGGCGGTGCTGGACGGGCGCGACATCGGCACGGTGATCTGCCCGGATGCGGATGTGAAGCTATACGTGATCGCTTCGGACGAGGTGCGCGCCGAGCGGCGGCTGAAGGAGCGGCTGGCGCGCGGCGAGGATGTGGGCCTCGAAGAGGTGCTCGCCGATCTCAGGGCGCGCGATCAGCGCGACAGCGCGCGCGCCACCGCGCCCCTGAAACCGGCGGAAGATGCGGTGCTGCTCGATACCACGCATCTTGGCATCGACGAGGCCGTGGCACGTGCGATCGGGGTGATCGAGGCGGCGCTGGGCGAGAAGGCCGGGCGTGCGGCTCGGGAGTGAGGCGCGCGCCTCCCGCAGGCCGGCCCCGGGCCTTGCCTTCCGGGGTGGAGCGATAGCCCTTGCGTTGCTGGGGTGGGGGGCCTATATAGCCCCCGTCGAAGAGGTCGTCAGAACCGCATGAGATGAGTGAGGCAGGGTCGGGATCGTTACCGGCCCTTTGTTTCATTCATTGCTGCGGTTCGGGCGTTCGGGCCGGCCAACGCAATCCGAAAAGACCGGCGGAGACAACCGCGCGGCCAGCAACATATGTAAAGGAACACGAGACCACATGGCGCAACAAGCATCGCTGGAGGAATTCGAAGCCCTCCTTGAAGAAAGCTTCGAGATCGACACCCCGAAGGAGGGAAGTGTCGTCAAGGGCAAGGTCATCGCGATCGAGAATGGCCAGGCCATCATCGACGTGGGCTACAAGATGGAAGGCCGCGTCGATCTGAAGGAATTCGCAAATCCGGGCGAGGAGCCCGATGTGAAGGTGGGCGACGAGGTGGAGGTTTTCCTGCGCCAGGTCGAGAACGCCAGGGGCGAGGCCGTGCTTTCGCGCGAGCTGGCGCGGCGCGAGGAGGCCTGGGACCGCCTCGAGAAGGCCTATGCCAATGACGAGCGCGTGGAAGGCGCGATCTTCGGCCGCGTCAAGGGCGGCTTCACGGTGGATCTGGGCGGTGCCGTGGCGTTCCTGCCCGGCAGTCAGGTGGATGTGCGCCCGGTGCGCGATGCCGGCCCGCTGATGGGCCTCAAGCAGCCCTTCCAGATCCTGAAGATGGATCGCCGCCGCGGCAATATCGTCGTCAGCCGCCGCGCCATTCTCGAGGAAAGCCGCGCCGAGCAGCGCGCCGAAATCATCGCCAAACTGAAGGAAGGCGACGTGGTGGAAGGCGTGGTGAAGAACATCACCGAATACGGCGCCTTCGTGGATCTGGGCGGTGTCGATGGCCTCCTGCACGTGACGGACATGGCCTGGCGGCGCGTCAATCACCCCTCCGAGATCCTCTCTGTCGGCGAGACGGTGAAGGTGCAGGTGATCAAGATCAACAAGGAAACCCACCGCATCAGCCTCGGCATGAAGCAGCTGCAGGACGATCCGTGGAATTCGGTGACCGAGAAATACCCGGTCGGCTCCGTGCACAAGGGGCGGGTCACGAACATCACCGATTACGGCGCCTTCGTGGAGCTCGAGCCCGGAGTGGAGGGCCTCGTGCACATCTCCGAGATGTCATGGACCAAGAAGAACATCCACCCCGGCAAGATCGTCTCGACGAGCCAGGAAGTGGAGGTCATGGTGCTCGATATCGATACCGCCAAGCGGCGCGTATCGCTCGGCCTGAAACAGACCCAGCGCAACCCGTGGGAAGTGTTTGCCGAAACCCACCCCGTGGGCACCGAGATCGAGGGCGAGGTGAAGAACATCACCGAATTCGGCCTCTTTGTGGGCCTCGATGGCGATATCGACGGCATGGTGCACCTTTCCGATCTCACCTGGGAAGGCCGGGGCGAGGACGTGATCGGCAACTACCAGAAGGGCGACATCGTGAAGGCCGTCGTCACCGAGGTGGATACCGAGAAGGAGCGTGTCAGCCTGTCGATCAAGGCGCTCGAGGGCGATCCCTTCTCGGAGGTGGTTGCCGGCGTGAAGCGCGGCGACGTGATCACCGTCACCGTGACCGCGATCGAGGATGGCGGCATCGAGGTGGAATATGAAGGTATCAAGAGCTTCATCCGCCGCTCCGATCTTTCGCGCACCCGTTCCGAGCAGCGCCCCGAGCGCTTCCAGGTGGGTGACAAGGTGGATGCCCGGGTGACGAACGTGGACGCCAAGAACCGCAAGCTCGGCCTTTCCATCAAGGCGCGCGAGATCGCCGAAGAGAAGGAAGCCGTGGCGCAATACGGCTCGACGGATGCGGGCGCTTCGCTCGGCGATATCCTCGGCGCCGTTCTCAAGAACGAAGACAAGGAAGCGGAGAAGGAATAAGCCCTTTTCCCGCCGCAAATCATGCAGCAGCCCCGGAGCGATCCGGGGCTGTTTTGCGTTGGCGCGCTGCGCTCTTGCAGGGCGCTCTGCCGGTGCCGTGATTATTGTATCCGAATCAATGTTTTCCCGTTTGCCGAGCGGGATTCGCAAGGCCGGCATGGCGCCTGCCCGGGTTTGGGCATGGGAAATCCCTGAAAAAGCGGCATTTTGTCAGATCTTTTCATGAATTCGGCGGCACTCTGCTTATTCCTAACGCGCCGTTTTCCGCCTATAGTCTCCGTGCTATTATCTGTTGAATTCGCCAGTTTCTGAAACCTGTGGGGGTAGGCCAGATGATCCGTTCGGAACTGATCCAGAAGATTGCCGAGAAGAATCCGCATCTCTACCAGCGTGATGTCGAGCGGATCGTGAGTACAATATTCGAAGAGATCACCGAGGCCCTGGCGCGTGGGGATCGGGTG
>JALVEX010000435.1 GCA_027030435.1 Paracoccaceae bacterium | reverse complement strand
GCGGCATCCACCCCGCCCGGGGCAGCGAGGCGCGCCTTCATTCCGGGCTGCTCCCGGTAGCGGTTGAAGCGGTAGCTTTCAAGAAGCCAGCCCAGCGATTCGCGCGCCAGCGCATCGCCCGAAAGCCCGCTTTCGATCCTGTAGATCCCGCCCGGCAGGCGGGCCGCAGCCTTCGCCAGCGGAAAGCGCAAGCGCCTTCGGGAAGCTTCATCGCCAATGCCCGCCACGGCCAGAAGGGGGGCGCCGGAAGCTTCGGGAACGACTATCGCCTCCCCCGGCGCGCCGGTGAAGCCGGCCAGTTCCAGCCAGCGCCGCACGGGCTCTTCCCGCCCCTCCAGCCATTCGCGCAGGCTTTCGGAATTCAGAACATGCAGGGGAATCGCCTCTGAATCCGCCGGCGCAAAGCGCATCATTCCCGCCTCTTCGGCATGTGTTTCCCGGGGTTCAGGCATCAGGGCATCTCCTTGGCTTGCCGCGCAACCCTAGACGATTGCGCGCCGCCTGCAAGTGCCCTGCCTCCGGTTCACCCGGAGAGATCCTGAAGCTCCCAGACCTTCGCGAGCGAGCGATCCCCGATCCTCACAAGCCGGGCCAGCGTGGCGCCCAGCGCCACCGGATCGCCCCCTTCGCACGCGCATGCCCTCACATCGCCGGCGACACGCGACAGGCTTTCAAGCCCGATCTGCTCCGCAATCGCGCCCAGGCTCTTGCTCAGCTTCGAAATCATCGCTCGATCCGCGATCAAGTCACACCTTTCGAGCGCCGAGAGCCGCTTTGCAAGCGCCTCCATTGCCCGGCAGATCACATCCTGCGCACCGGATTTTCCCATTTCCAGAAAAAGCCTGTCCATCCTGCACCGATCCAGCCAGACGGAATCATTCGGCATCATGTAAGAAATATCGGCCACCCTCGAACCCTCCTTCATGCCCCACAGGAGGGAAAATGCCCGACAGTTCCTTAGAAAAGGTTGATCTCGACAGCTGATTTGGCTCGATATTTCCTCAATTTCTGTCTAATTACATCACACTCGCTCATGATTGGAAATCAAACGTCTCAGGAGAGATCATGCATCACGCACGCCCCCTGCCCTCCTATCTCATCAAGCGCTATCACGGCTGGAAAGCCACTGCCTACGAAGAAAACAAGGCATGGTTTCAGCGCCTTGCCAATGAGGGCCAGCGCCCGCGCGCGATGGTGATTTCCTGCTGCGACAGCCGGTTGCAGGTTTCTGCCCTGTTCGGCGCCGAGCAGGGGGAGTTCTTCATTCACCGCAATATCGCAAATCTGGTGCCCCCGCACAAGCCGGACGGCGAGCACCACGGCACCTCCGCCGCGATCGAATATGCGGTCTGCGTTCTCAAGGTGGCGCATCTGATCGTGATCGGCCATTCGAAATGCGGCGGGATCAAGGGATGCGCCGAGATCTGCGCGAATGAGCATGGGGCCGCGCGCCCGGATGATGTCTATCTCACCCGCTGGCTGGAACTGCTGCGCCCGGCCTGGAAACGGGTGCGGGAGGCCGGTATCGAGGATGAAGAAGAGCGCCTGCACAGGCTCGA
>JALVEX010000434.1 GCA_027030435.1 Paracoccaceae bacterium | reverse complement strand
CGCCTGCGCGGCGCGCGGCCTCGTCATGGATCACGCCCATCTCTCCGAGGATCTGCCCACCGATCGCTACATGGCGATCGAGGCGGCCAACGGCCTCATCGCCGCCATCGCCGATGCCCATTCGCTGGAAGCCGCGGGCGCGCGCATCCTTGCGCCATTGCGCGAGGGGCCGCTCGCCACCACCGCCGCGCCCTGGGAAGGGCCGATCGCGCTTGACGGCAATCTCACCGAAGCCCTCCTTGGCGAAATCGCCGCCGATCCCGCCTTCGCGCGCGCCGATCTGCGCGTGGCGCCCGCCTCGCCCGGCAAGGCGGCGCGGCTTCTGCCGCTCCTTTCCCATCCGCGCGCCACCTTCTACGTCAACCGCGAGGAGGCGGGGATTCTCTGCGCGGAAAGCTTCCCCGATGCCGCCCGCGCCGCCGAGGGGCTGAAGGCGCGCGGCGCGCACCGGGTGCTGGTGACGGATGGCGCGAAGCCTTGTGCGCTCAGCGATCAGGAAGGCCTTCTCACCCTCGCCCCGCCCGAAGTGCTGGTGACCCGCGTCACCGGCGCGGGCGATACCTTCATGGCAGCCCATATCGCCGCCGAAATCCGCGGCAAGGCCCGGCGCGCGGCGCTCGAAGCCGCCCTCGAGGCCGCCGCGCGCCATGTTTCAGGAGAAACACCGCTATGAGCCAGCCCCCCCTCCCGCTCCGCTTCGCACCGGCCGTGCGCGAGGCCCTCGAGAGCGGCGCGCCCGTGGTGGCGCTTGAAAGCACCATCATCACCCACGGCATGCCCTGGCCCGAAAACGTGGAAACCGCGCGCCGGGTGGAAGCGGAGGTGCGCGCCGCCGGGGCCGTGCCGGCCACCATCGCGGTGCTTGAGGGCGCGCTCTGCATCGGGCTCGAGGATCAGGCGCTCGATGCGCTCGGACAGGCCGAAAACGTGGCCAAGCTCTCGCGCGCCGATCTCGCCGCCTGCATCGCGCGCGGCGCCACCGGCGCCACCACCGTTGCCGCCACCATGATCGCCGCGCGCCTGGCAGGCATCCGCACCTTCGCCACCGGCGGCATCGGCGGCGTGCACCGGGGCGCTGAGAAAAGCTTCGACATCTCCGCCGATCTCCACGAACTGGCGCAAACCCCCGTCACCGTGGTGGCGGCGGGGGCCAAGGCGATCCTCGACATCCCGAAAACCCTCGAGGTGCTGGAAACTCTCGGCGTGCCGGTGATCGCCTTCGGGCAGGATGATTTCCCGGCCTTCTGGTCACGCAGCGCCGGGGTGAAGGCGCCGCTGCGCATGGACAGCCCCGAGGAGATCGCCCGCGCCCACCTGATGCGCGCGGCGCTCGGCATCCCCGGCGGCCAGCTGGTGGCCAATCCGATCCCCCCCGAGGCCGAGATCCCCGCCGCCAGCCTCGCCCCCCTGATCGCGCAGGCCCAGGAAGAGGCCGAAGCCACCGGGATCGGCGCCAAGGAGGTGACCCCCTTCCTCCTCGCCCGCCTGTTCGAGCTGACGCAAGGCGCCTCGCTCACGGCCAATATCGCGCTGGTGCGCGCCAACGCCCGCCTCGCCGCGCGGATCG
>JALVEX010000433.1 GCA_027030435.1 Paracoccaceae bacterium | reverse complement strand
GGCGCATGTCCGGCCTGGCTTGCCGTCGGCGATACGGAGATATTGCTGGATGACAGCCGCCGGATGGCGCAAAAGCTCCGCGCCGGGGGCGTTGATACCGCGCTGACCATCGCGCACGATCATCCCCATGTCTGGCCCATGTTCCACGATTTCCTGCCGGAGGCCGGGGCCACGCTTGGCGAACTTGCGCAATGGATCAGGCAGCGCGCCGGGAAACGAGGCGATAGCTGAGCGCTTCGGCGAGATGGGGGGGGCGGACCTCCTCGCTGCCCTCGAGATCGGCAATGGTGCGCGCCACGCGCAGGATGCGGTGATAGCCTCTGGCGCTGAGGCCGAAGCTCTCCGCCGCCCGGATCAGCATGGCGCGCCCTTCTTCGTCGGGCCGGGCGATTTCATCCAGGGTGCTGCCCTCGGCATCGGCATTGGTGAAGAGGCCGGGCTTTCCCGCAAAGCGCCGGCGCTGCATTTCATGCGCCCGCAGAACCCGCGCCGCGACCTCGGCGGAGCTTTCTCCTTCCCCCTCCTGCCGGAGATCGAGATCCCGGATGCTGACGGGCGGCAGCTCGATGCGCAGATCGAAGCGGTCCATCAGCGGCCCCGAGATCCGGCCCATGTAATCCTCCGAGCACAGGGGCGCGCGGTTGCAGGCGCGTGACGGGTCGGAGAGGTGGCCGCAGCGGCAGGGATTGGCCGCGGCCGCCAAGAGGAATCGGCAGGGATAGCGCACATGGGCGTTTGCGCGCGAGATCGTCACCTCTCCGGTTTCGACGGGCTGGCGCAGGGTCTCGAGCACAGCGCGGCTGAACTCGGGGAATTCGTCCATGAACAGCACGCCGTTATGGGCGAGCGAGATCTCTCCGGGCATGGCGCCGCGCCCGCCGCCGACGATGGCCGCCATGGAAGCCGTGTGATGGGGCTGGCGAAAGGGAGGGCGGCGGGAAATGCCGCCGTCGCGGATCTGGCCGGCGAGGGAGTGGATGACCGAGGTTTCGAGCGCCTGTTCCGGGCTCAGGGGCGGCAGGAGGCCGGGGAGCCTCGCCGCCAGCATGGATTTGCCCGCGCCCGGCGGCCCCGTCATCAGCATGTGATGGCGCCCGGCGGCGGCGATCTCGAGCGCCCGCTTGGCGCGCTCCTGGCCCTTTACATCGCGCAGATCCCGGCAATTCTCCTCCGCCAGAACCTCACCCGGCGCAGCCGGCTGGAGGGGAGAGGCGCCTGTCAGATGCGCCGTTGCCCGGGCCAGATCCGGGGCCGCGAACACATCCGTATCTGCCACCCAGGCGGCTTCGCGGCCACAGCCTGCGGGGCAGAGCAGGCTGCGCTCTTCCGCGGCGGCCGCAAGCGCCGCGGGCAGGGCGCCGGTGATGGGCACCAGCGTGCCGTCAAGCGAAAGCTCGCCGAGCGCGAGCGTGTTTTCCACCTTGTCGGGCGGGATGATTTCCAGCGCGGCCAGGAGGGAAAGGGCGATCGGCAGATCGAAATGCGCGCCCGCCTTCAGGAGATCGGCGGGGGAAAGATTGATGGTGATCCGCTTGGAGGGCAGGGCGATCTTCAGCGCCGAAAGTGCCGCGCGCACCCT
>JALVEX010000432.1 GCA_027030435.1 Paracoccaceae bacterium | reverse complement strand
TTCGCAGCGCAGGTATCCTACCTGATTACCGGCTTCGGGGTCGTCTGGTCGATCCTGCTGCTGGGCGAGAGCTACGCGGCCAATATCTGGCTTGCGCTGGGGCTGATGCTGCTGGGGGTGGGGCTGGTGCAGCCGCGCCCGGCGCGGGGCGGGCAGGGGGGGCGAGGGGGGCGCGGCGAGAGCGCGCTTGCCCCGGGGCCCGGCTTGGGCAAAGATGCGCGTTGAGCCGGAGCACGGGGCGCCGGCAGGGCATGAAGAGGCAGGCGGCGACGCATGATCGTATCATGGCTCGATCTTTCCATGACGGCCCAGGGCGTGCTGATGCTGGCCATCGTGGCCGCCATGTTTGCCCTGTTCCTGAGCGAGACATACCCCGCCGAGGTGGTGGCGCTTTCGGGCGCGGCGCTGGTGCTGGTGCTCGGCCTCCTGCCTTACCAGGATGCGCTTTCCGTGCTCTCCAACCCGGCCCCCTGGACGATCGCCGCCATGTTCATCATCATGGGCGCGCTGGTGCGCACCGGGGCGCTTGACTGGTTCACCAGAAAGGCCGAGCGCCATGTAAGCGAACGCCCCCGTTTCGCCATCGCTCTCCTGATGGGCTTCGTGGTGCTCGCCTCCGCCTTCGTCTCCAACACCCCGGTGGTGCTGGTGATGATCCCGGTCTTCGTGCAGCTGGCGCGCAAGCTCGGCGTTTCCGCGAGCAAGCTCCTCATCCCGCTCTCCTACGCCGCCATCCTCGGCGGCACGCTCACCCTGATCGGCACCTCGACGAACCTCCTCGTCGATGGCGTGGCGCAGGTGCACGGGCTCGCCCCCTTCACCATCTTCGAGGTCACGCCGCTGGGCCTCGCGCTCGTGGCCTGGGGCATGATCTACCTGCGCTTCATCGGCCCCCGCCTGCTGCCCGACCGCCCCAGCATGGCCACCCTTCTCTCCGACAAGTCGCGCATGAAATTCTTCACCGAGGCGGTGATCCCCCCCGAGAGCAATCTCGTGGGCCGCGCGGTGACGGGCGTGCAGCTCTTCAAGCGCGACGGCGTGCGGCTGATCGATGTGATCCGGGGCGACAAATCGCTCAGGCGCAATCTTGACGAGGTGATCCTGCAGCCCGGTGACCGTGTTGTGCTGCGCTCGGCGGTGAGCGAGCTTCTCAGCCTTCAGCGCAACAAGAGCCTGCGCCGCGTCGATCAGATCTCGGCGGTGGAAACGACAACCGTCGAGGTGCTGATCTCGCCCGGCTGCAAGATGATCGGGCGCACGCTCGGCTCGCTCCGCCTCAGGCGGCGCTACGGCGTCTATCCGCTGGCCGTGCACCGGCGCAATCAGAACATCGGCCGCCAGCTCGACGATCTGGTGGTGCGGGTGGGCGATACGCTGCTGCTCGAGGGTGCGCCCGAGGATATCCGCCGCCTCGCGCAGGATATGGATCTCGTCGATATCACCCACCCTTCGGGGCGCGCCTTCCGCCGCGGCCACGCCCCCATCGCCATCGCCGCCCTGTTCGGGGTCGTGGTGCTCGCCGCGCTTGGCGTCGCCCCGCTCCTGCTTCTCTCCGTCGTCGCGGTATCGGTGGTGCTGCTGGCGCGCTGCATCGATGCGGAAGAGGCCTTCTCCTACATAGACGGCCGCCTGCTGGCGATGATCCTCTCCATGCTGGCCATCGGCGCGGCGCTCGAAGCCACCGGAGCGGTGGGCCTCGTCGTCAACGCCATCGCCCCTCACCTCGCCGACCTGCCGCCCTTCCTCGTGGTCTGGGCCGTCTATCTGCTCACCTCCGTGCTGACGGAGCTTGTCTCCAACAATGCCGTCGCCGTGGTGGTGACCCCGATTGCCATCGGTATTGCAGAGGCGCTCGGCGTGGATCCCCGCCCGCTGGTGGTGGCGGTGATGGTGGCCGCCTCGGCGAGCTTCGCCACCCCCATCGGCTATCAGACCAACATGATGGTCTATGGCCCCGGCGGCTACAGGTTTGCCGATTTCCTGCGCGTGGGCATTCCGCTCAATCTCTCGATCGGCATCATCGCCAGCGTGCTCATTCCGCTGATCTGGCCGCTCTGATCCGCCCGTTTTCGCAGGCTCCCGGCCCGCTCCCTGTCATCATTGGTCCGTAAATATCCCGGGGGCGCGGGGCGGGGGCCGGAAAGGAAACGGGCAGCCCCCGCATTGCCCTTCACTCGGCCACCAGTTCGGTTTCCACCTTCGCCCCATGCACGAGCGTGCGATGCACCGGGCATCTGTCGGCGATCTCCAGGAGCCGCGCGCGCTGTTCCGCGTCCAGATCGCCCTCGAGCCGGATCCGGCGGCGGAAGAGATCCACCTTCACGGGGCGCCCCTCCTGCGCGTCCTTGGCATGCACCTTGTCATGTGTCACCTCCACGCTCACATGCGCGAGCGGCCAGCCCTTGCGGCGCGCATACATGCGGATCGTCATCGAGGTGCAGGCCCCGAGCGCCGCCGCCAGCAGCCCATAGGGCGAGAGGCCGCGATCGGTGCCGCCGAAATCCTTCGGTTCGTCGGCCAGCAGGTGATGGCGCGGCCCGGCGCTGATATCCTGCAGGAAGCCATCGGGATCGGCCTCGCTCACCAGCACCACGCCTTCGGGCGCGCCCGAAGGCGGCGCAGGCGGCGCAAGATCGAGATAATGCGCCGCCCAGGCCGCGATCACCCCGGCCGCATATTCGGCGTCATCGGGATCGGTGAGCAGGTGATCGGCCCGGTCGAGGGAGACGAAGCTCTTGGGGTGGCGCGCGGCCCTGAAGATGTTGGCGGCGTTCTCGATCGCCACCACCCGATCCACCGGCGAATGCATCACCAGAAGCGCGCGGCCCAGGGTGCGGATCGCGGGCTCCAGCGATTGCGCGCAGACATCCTCGACGAAATCGCGCCCGATGGTGATCCGCCGCCCGCCGAGTTCCACGGCGGCTTCCCCCTTTTCGCGGATCTCGTCGATTGCGCCGGCGAAATTGTGCAGCACATGGCCGGGATCGAACGGCGCGCCGATGGTGGCCACCGCGCGCGCGCTTTCGATCTCGCCCGCCGCCTTCAGCACCGCCGCGCCGCCGAGGCTGTGGCCGATCAGCAGCCCCGGCGCCATGCCGCGCGCCTCCAGATACCGTGCCGCCGCCACCAGATCCTCCACATTGGAGCGGAAGGTGGTATTGGCGAATTCCCCCTGCGAGTGGCCGAGCCCGGTGAAATCGAAGCGCAGCACGCCAATGCCCATCGCCGCCAGCCTTCCCGCGATCCGGCGCGCGGCGACGATATCCTTCGAGCAGGTGAAGCAATGGGCGAAAAGCGCGGTGGCGAGATGCGGGCCGCGGGGCAGATCGAGCCGCGCGGCGAGCATGTCGCCGCGATGGCCCCGAAATTCGATGCGTTCATCCGTCATTTCCGCTCTCCATTTTCCGTTGTTCAACAGGAGTTTGAGGAACATGGCGGGATTTGCAAGGCCGCCCCGGCGCCGGCCACGCAAACGTGACAGACCTTGTTGCGCTTTCATGCGCCCGGGCCTAGGCTCCGGCCGTGATGAAGGCAGGGCGAGGGCGATTTCACATGGGATTGCACATGACGGGATGGGGCATTCTGGCATCGCTGCCCTTTCTTCTGCTGGCGGCAAGCCACCTCGGCGCGCTGCACCCGGCGGGGGATTCGCTCGCGGTCTTCCGCCCTTGGCTCGTTGCCCTTGCCGCGCTGGCGGTGGCCTTGCTGTTGGCGCGTGGCCACAGGGGGGCGGCGCTGGCCGGTATGCTCGTGACGCTGGCATCGGGCGCGACGCTCCTGCGCGCCTGGGTCCCCTTCGGCGCGCTGGCGGCCGGAGAGGCCGGTGTTTTCACCCATTACCAGAAGAACATGAGCTACCGCCTCGCCGATACCGCGCCGCTGGCCGAGGATATCCGCGCCGTCGCGCCAGATTTCATCACCCTTCAGGAAGTCACACCCCGCAATGCGCGCCTTCTCGCGGCGCTGGCGGAGGAATATCCGGCCGTTCAGGAATGCCCCTTTGCGGCGGTGGGGGCGTGGTGGTGGCCTCGCGCTGGCCGAAGATCGCTGGCAGCGGGCGCTGCGGCGCCGGCCGGGGGATGACGGCGATGCAGGTAGAGACGCCGATCGGCCCGGTCTGGGTGATCGCCATCCATCTGCACTGGCCCTGGCCTTTCGGCCAGCCCGCCCAGGCGCGGGGGATTGCACAGGATATCGCCGCGCTCCTCGATGAGGATCCGGCGCCCGTGGTGATCGGGGGGGATTTCAACATGGTGCCGTGGTCCCATCTCATGAACATGATGGAGCGGGCCTCGGGCGCGCGGCGGATCGGCGGGGTGGCGCCGAGCTTCCCTCTGCCGAAGGTCGGGGCGAAGATCCCGATCGATCACGTGCTGGCCAGCGCCGACGGTGGCCGGCTGGAGCGGCGCCCGCGCCTGGGCTCGGATCACTTCGGGATCGTGGCGCGTTTCGCCCTTTCGCGCGGGGCGGCGGGGCAATGAAGCCGAGAATGAAGCCGATCCTGCAGCAGAGCCTGCCCCATGATCCCTGGGGCGATCCGGCGCTTGCGCGCCTGCCCGGCGTGAAGCCGGTGGCGCCGGGCGAATGGCTCTGGGTGGACGAGGCCTACGGCGCGCAGATGGCCGAAAAGGCGCGCCTTCTGGCGGCGCGGCGGGAGGATGTGCTGGCGCTCGATCCGGGCGCGGCCCCGGCGGCGCGGGAATTGCTGGCGCTGGTGGTGGAGGAGCTTTCGCAGAAGTCCGGTTTCCGCCGCGAGGGGGAAGAGATGCACTGCCCCGACGGGCGGCGCGTGGCGCTCGATGAGTCCTCGCCCCTGGAAACGCTGGGGCGGCTCGTGCAGGAGGATTTCTGCATCCTCGAGAAGCGCGGCGGGGAGGAGCATCTGCTGACGGGCGCGCTCCTGTGCTTTCCCGCAAGCTGGACGCTGCGGGAGAAATTCATGCGCCCGCTCGGGGCGATCCACGGGCCGGTGAAGAGCTATGACGCGGGGATCGCGCGCCGGGTGCAGCGGATGTTCGACATGATCCGCCCCGAAGCGCCGCTCTGGCGCGCCAATGCGCTTTTCTACCGCGATCCGGCGCTTTTCCAGCCCCGCAGCGAGGCCGATCCCCGCCCCGAGGAGAAGGGGGAGGCGCCGTGGATCCGCTCCGAGCGTCAGACCCTTCTGCGCCTGCCGGGGAGCGGTGCGATCGTGTTTTCCATCCATACCTGGATCATCGCGCGCGAAGGCCTTTCGCAAGCGCAGCGTGCATCCCTCGCGCGCGCCGGCGGGCGGCAGGAGTGAGAGATTTCATGCCTCCGGCGGGGATATTTCCGGACCAGTGATGAGAACTCCCGCGCAGGGCTCAGACGGCCTTCAAGCGGCCGGGGTTCTTCTTCTGTGCGTGTGCGCGGTGCTGATCCATGAATTCGAGCACCAGGGGGCGGATGTTGTCGCGCCAGCTGTGGCCGGCGAAGATGCCGTAATGGCCGGCTTCGGGCTCGAGATGGGAGGCCTTCATGCGCTCGGGCAGGCCGGTGAGGAGATCGAGCGCGGCCACGCATTGGCCGGGGGCGGAGATATCGTCCTTGCCGCCTTCCACCGTTTTCACCGCCACGTCGGTGATGGCGCCGAGATCGACGGGCCTGCCTCTCAGGGTGAAGGCATTGCGGGCGATCTCGCGATTCTTGAAGATGCGCTCGACGGTGGAGAGATAGAATTCGGCCGTCATGTCCATCACCGCGAGATATTCGTCGTAGAAGCGGTTGTGGCGGTCGTGATCGCCGGCCTCGCCCTTGGCCACGCGCAGGATCTGCTCGGAGAAGGCGCGGGCGTGGCGCTCGGAATTCATGGCCATGAAGGAGGTGAGCTGGAGGAGGCCCGGATAAACCATCCGCCCCACGCCGCGGTATTTGAAGCCGACGCGCTGGATCGCGATTTCGGCCAGCTGGGCCATGTGCATCCGGTCGCCGAAATCGGTGACGTCCGTCGGCGCGGCATCGGGATCGACGGGGCCGCCGATCAGGGTGAGGGTGAGGGGCTGGGCGGCGGGCTCCTCGGCCGCGAGATAGGCGGTGGCGGCGAGCGCCAGCGGCACCGGCTGGCAGACGGCGATCACATGGGTATCGGGGCCGAGGTGGCGCATGAAATCGGCAAGGTAGAGGGTGTAATCCTCGATGTCGAAGCGTCCTTCGCTCACCGGGATGTCGCGCGCGTTGTGCCAATCGGTGATCCAGAGTTCGCAATCGGGCAGCAGGCTTTGCACGGTCGAGCGCAGCAGGGTGGCGTAATGGCCCGACATGGGGGCGATCAGCAGCAGCCGGCGGGCCTTCTCGGGGCGGCCCTGCACCCGGAAGCGGATCAGATCGCCGAAGGGGCGGGTGATCTCGGCCTCGATCGTCACCACGTGATCGCGCCCGTCTTCGGCGGGGATGGAGGCGATGCCCCAATCGGGTTTGGCGACCATGCGCGCGAAGCTGCGTTCGGCCACTTCGCCCCAGGCGCCGAGCCAGTGCAGGATGGGATTGGGGATGATCTGCGCGCCCGGATAGGCGGCCATGGCCCGTGCGCTCGCACCGAGCCACTGGCTGGTGTTGCGCATGGTTTCCATGATGTCATAGGTGGCCATGTAGCGCATGTTCTTCGCGTTCCTGCTCTGTTGCCTCTTGGCGCTTTGCGTGGATGCAATTGCGCGCTATG
>JALVEX010000431.1 GCA_027030435.1 Paracoccaceae bacterium | reverse complement strand
GAGACCGGCACCGGCAAGACCCTCGTGGCCCATGCGCTCCACGCCGCCGGCGCGCGGGCGGGAAAGCCCTTCGCGCTGATCTCCTGCGCCGCCTACGAGGAAGAGGAGCTCGCCCGCCGCCTGTTCGGCCCGGTGCTTGACGGCTCTTGTATTCCCATGGTCGAGGAGGCGCGCGGCGGCACGCTGGTGCTGGAGGATGTCGATGCGCTCCCGCCTCAGCTTCAGGCCCGCCTTCTCACCTGGATCAACGATCAGGGAACCCCGCCCGAAACCCGGATCCTGGCGATCTGCAACCAGCAATCGCAGGGGAAGAGCTGCGAGGATGCCCTGCGCCCGGATCTCTATTACCGGCTTGCGGCGCTCAGGATCACCCTGCCGCCCCTGCGCCAGCGCGGCGAGGACATTCTCACCCTGTTCACCCGCTACAGCGAGCAGTTCGCCGAGGAATACGGCTGCGAGGCGCCCGAGATTTCCGCCCAGGAGGCGGCGCAGCTTCTGCAGGCGCCCTGGGCGGGCAATGTGCGCCAGCTGATCAATCTCGCCGAGCGCGCGGTGCTGCAGAGCCGGCGCGGCTCGGGAACCATCGCCTCGCTTCTGATGGCCGACAACGAGGAAATCGAGCCGATGATGACCTCCGAGGGCAAGCCGCTGAAGGAATATGTGGAAGCCTTCGAGCGCATGCTGATCGACAATACCATGCGCCGCCACAAGGGCTCGATCGTGAAGGTGATGGAGGAATTGCGCCTCCCGCGCCGCACGCTGAACGAGAAGATGGCCAAATACGGGCTGCAGCGCTCGGATTATCTGTGAGGGAGTGCGGGGCGGGGCCGTGAAGGGGCCAGCCCCTCTTGCCCCGGCGGGCCGGGGCAATTCACCCCGGGATATTTGCGGGACCAGTGATGGACGGTTCCGGGAGGAAAAAGCGCCCTGATTGCAAGGGGTTGGTGCATGTCCGGCGCGGTCGGGTGCGGGGATGGCGATTACCCATTGTAATTTCCTGTCCTTAGGCCTTATGTTCTCTGGCAAGGCGTTCTGCCCGATGAGGGCGGGGGTGCCGAATAAAGATTCGCTGTTTCTGAGGCAAGGCAGAAGACCAGATTGCATTTCAGAACAGACCGATTGGGCCGAAAGGCCGGGAATTGCCCGACAGCCGCATGTGGCCGGGTAACAGGAGTTGGTGCCCCGGCCGGGGCGTCAGAGAAAGAACCGCGATGATACGCACAGGGCCAGATTACGGGGTATGCGGGGCAGGACGTGCCGGCATCTCCCTTTCTGTCCGTGTTGCGCTCGCCCAGACAAGCCATGACAGGGAAGCGAATGCTCCACCCGGAGGATGCGCGCCGCTGTCATGCAAAGAGAAAACATGGCAAAAAAGATGCTCATCGACGCCACGCACGCGGAAGAGACCCGCGTTGTCGTGGTTGACGGAACCAAGGTCGAGGAATTCGATTTTGAATCCGAGAACAAGCGCCAGCTAGCTGGCAATATCTATCTGGCAAAGGTTACGAGGGTCGAACCCTCGCTGCAGGCGGCTTTCGTCGATTACGGCGGCAACCGGCATGGCTTCCTCGCCTTTTCGGAGATCCACCCGGATTATTACCAGATACCGGTAGCGGACCGCGAGGCGCTCTTGGCCGAGGAAAAGGCCCTCGCCGCGGCGCAGGAGGAGGAAGAGGAAGAAGGGCGCAGGAAACCGGCGCGCCGGCGGCGTTCGCGCGGTCGGGGGCGGGCGGCGAAGGCGGAAGCCAATGATGCCGTCGCGAAGGAAGAGATCACCGCGCTCGATGTCGTCGATCTCGGTGAAGGGGAAGAGGATATCGAGGGCAGCTCGCCCATGGAGCTTGTGGGCGAAACTCCGGTCGAGACGCCGGCTGCCGGCAGCGAGGAAGAGCGCCTCGAGAACCCGGAGAACCCCGAGGATGGCGCAGCTGAAGGGGAGGCGGTTTCCGCAGCCGATGAGGTGAAGGCCGGGGAGGGCGCAGAGGAGAGCGCCGGGGAAGAGGAAGAAACCGCCGATGACGAGATCGAAGCGGTCGCGGATGATGACTCGCCCGAGGAAATCCGCCCTCCGCGCAAACCCCGCCCGCGCCGCTACAAGATCCAGGAAGTGATCAAGGTGCGCCAGATCATGCTGGTGCAGGTGGTGAAGGAGGAGCGCGGCAACAAGGGCGCGGCGCTCACCACGTATCTCAGCCTCGCCGGGCGCTACTGCGTGCTGATGCCCAACACGGCGCGCGGCGGCGGCATTTCCCGCAAGATCACCAATCCGGCGGACCGCAAGAAGCTCAAGCAGATCGCGAACGAGATCAAGGTGCCCGAGGGCGCCGGGCTGATCATCCGAACCGCGGGCGCCAAGCGCACCAAGGCGGAGATCAAGCGCGATTACGAGTATCTCCAGCGGCTCTGGGAGCAGATCCGCGAGCTCACGCTGAAATCCATCGCGCCGGCCAAGATCTACGAGGAGGGCAACCTCATCAAGCGCTCGATCCGCGATCTCTACAACCGCGAGATCGACGAGGTGCTTGTCGAGGGCGAGGAGGGCTATCGCACGGCGAAGGATTTCATGAAGATGATCATGCCTTCGCACGCCAAGAACGTGAAGCAATACACCGATCCTCTGCCGCTTTTCGCCCGCTATCAGGTGGAGAGCTATCTTGCGGGCATGTTCAACCCGACGGTGCAGCTCAAATCCGGCGGCTATATCGTGATCGGTGTGACGGAAGCCCTGGTGGCGATCGATGTGAACTCGGGCCGCTCCACCAAGGAAGGCTCGATCGAGGAAACCGCGCTCAAGACCAATCTCGAAGCCGCTGAGGAGGTGGCGCGCCAGCTCAGGCTGCGCGATCTCGCCGGCCTGATCGTGATCGATTTCATCGACATGGACGAGCGGCGCAACAATCTCGCCGTCGAAAAGCGCCTGAAGGAAGCCCTCAAGCATGACCGCGCCCGCATCCAGGTGGGCCGGATCTCGGGCTTCGGGCTTCTGGAGATGAGCCGTCAGCGCCTGCGGCCGGGGATGATCGAAACCACGACCCAGCTGTGCAGCCATTGTCACGGCACCGGCCTCATCCGCTCGGACGACAACCTGGCGCTTTCGATCCTGCGCCAGATCGAGGAGGAGGGCGTGCGGCGGCGTTCGCGCGAGGTGCTGCTGAAGGCGCCTGTCGGGATCATCAATTTCCTGATGAACAACAAGCGCGAGCATATCGCCCATATCGAGGAGCGTTACGGCCTTTCGGTGCGCCTCGAGGCCGACCCATCGCTCGTGAGCCCGGATTTCTCGCTGGAGAAATTCAAGACGGCGACCCGCGTCGTGGCGCCGCCTTCCGCGGAGGTGGTTTCCATTGATGCGTCCATCATGGAGCCGGTTGAAGAGGCGGAAACGATCGAGGAGGCGTCGGAGGCGGAGGAAGCGCAGGCGCAGCCGAAGAAGCGCCGCCGCCGCAGGCGCAGGCGCCGCGGCGGGGCCGGCAGCGGCGAAGGGGCGGCGGAGGCTGCGCCCGAAGCCGCATCAGAGGCCGCGCCCGAAGCCATGCCCGAGGCCGCATCCGAAGCCGAATCGGGTGCCGATACAGGCGAGGGCGGTGGCGCCGTTGCCGCAGATCAGGTATCCGCTTCGGAGCAGGCAGATGCCGGCGAGGCGGCATTGCAGGGCGAGGAGCCTTCGCCCGAAGAGGTGGAGGAGAAGCCGAAGAAGCGCAGGGCCGCCCGCAGGCGCAAGAAGGTGGCTGCCGAAGAGGCAGCGCCGGCCACGGAAGAGGCCGCCACAGAGCCGGCGGAAGCGGCCGGGAAGGCCGGAGAAGACGCGCCTGAGCCGGAAGAGGCGCCGAAAAGGAAGCGCACCCGCCGGCGCAAGGCGGCAAAGCCGGTGGATGAGGGTGCCGGGGGCGAAGAGCCTCGGGCGGATGCGTCTGGGGCGGAAGCAGCCGATACCGACGCCGCTGCGGAAAGCGCCGAACCTGGTGATAGGGGCGAACCGGCCGAAGGGGCGGAAAAGCCCGTGAAGAAGAAGCCCGCGCCGCGCAGGCGCAGCCGCAAGAAGGCGGTGCCGGAAGCAGAACCGGAAAAGGCTGAAGGTGAAAAGGCCGCGGAGGAAAGGGCTTCGGAAGAAAAGACTGCCGAGGAAGCGGCCGAAAAGGCTCCCATCGTGGCGGGGGAGGACAGCAGCGCCGCTGCCCCGGCGCACGAGCCGGCCGGCGACAATGCTGCCAATGGCGAGCCGGTGGCCTCCGTCTCCGAGGGGGGATCTTCGGAAGACAGGTCAGCAGATGTCCCCGTTGCTGCGGATGAGGCGGCAGACACGGGCCAGACCGATCAGGCCGAAAAGCCGAAGAAAAAGGGCTGGTGGGCCTTCGGGGGCTGACGAAGGGTGCTGTTACCTGGCACCGCATGGCCTGCCCGGAGCGGGGGCTGCCCGACTTTCTTCCGGCCCCGCCCCGCGCCCCCGGGGATATTTGTGGACCAATGATGGGGGAAGCGTTTGGCGGCCTCTTTCGCTCAGGCGCCATTTGCGGCGGGGGGAGCGCCTATCCCCTGCGTATCAGATAGCTGCGCAGGGATTCGCCTTCGTCGATTTCCTCTGAACTGATCAGTTCGTGCCCTGCTTCGGCGCAGAAATGGGGCACGTCGATCACCGCGGCCGGATCATCCGCGAGAAGGCACAGCACTTCCCCCCTCGCCATCGATTTCAGCTTCTTGCGCGCCTTCAGCACCGGGATCGGGCAGAGATGGCCGCGCGCGTCAAGCTCTTCGTCCCATTCGGTTTTCTCGCTCATGGTGCTGGAAATAAGCAGAGGGATTGCGCTTGTCCACGCAAATGTGACAACAGGACCCCGTGACGCGCCCGTGCCGGCCCCTTATGAGGGGGAAAACATGAGGATGGAAGATGTTTGGAATCGATCTCATAGATGCGGCTCTGCTGCCGGGCATGTTGATTGCGCTGCTGGCGGGGCTGTTTTCCTTCATCAGCCCCTGCGTGCTGCCGATCGTGCCGCCCTATCTGGCCTATATGGCCGGCATCAGCATGCAGGAGATGACGGAAGGGAAGAAGGCCAGGCGGGCGATCCTCCCGGCGATCTTCTTCGTGCTCGGGCTTTCCACGGTTTTCCTCTTCCTCGGCTTCTCGGCCTCTGCCTTCGGGGCCTTCTTCCTGCAAAATCAGGAGCTTTTCTCCAAGATCAGCGGCGTTGTCGTCATCATCTTCGCGCTCCATTTCCTCAACATCTTCCGCATCCCGCTGCTTGACCGCGACATGCGCATCGATGCCGGGGATCGGGGCGGATCGAGCTTCGGGGCCTATGTACTGGGCCTTGCCTTCGCCTTCGGCTGGACGCCCTGCATCGGCCCCCAGCTTGGCACCATCATCACGCTCGCCGCCTCGGAAGCCTCGATCGGGCGGGGCATGGTGCTGATGGCCATCTATGCCGCCGGGCTCGGCATCCCCTTCATTCTCGCGGCGATCTTCATCCAGCGGTCAATGGGGCTGATGAACTGGATGAAGCGCCATATGGACAGGATCGAGCGCATCATGGGGCTTTTGCTCTATACCGTCGGGCTCCTGCTGCTCACCGGCGGCTTCGCCGAGCTTTCCCGCTGGCTGATCGAGAAATTCCCCGCTCTGGCTGCGGTTGGCTGAGAACAGCCATTTGCGCGCGCTCCATTTGCCGTTAGATTGCCGGTATCAGGCAAACCGGGGTATCTGGTGACGGCAGGCAGCAAGAGGGCAGTGCGGCGACGGCGGGTTTTCTACCTGCCGGGCTATGATCCATTCCACGCGCGCCGCTATCGCGAGCTTTACCGCAAGGAGGCCCGGGCACAGGCGGAGATTTCCGGCTACGGGATCGAAATGCTCCCGCGCGAGGATTTTGTCGAGGGGTTCGGCTGGCGCGTCAGGGGGCGGATCGAAGGGGGAGAGACAACCGCCGATTTCGAGGTGCTGGAGTGGTCCGATCTGGTGCGCGGTTCGATGAACAGATCCCTGCCCGCCACCTATGCCATGCTGCTGCGCACCGCCTGGGCCTATGTCCGTAGCGGGGCGCTTGCCCGCCTGATGCGGCTCAGGAAGGGGCCGGTGATCGCCGCGCTCTATCCGATCGCCATGCTGCTTCTTCAGCTTTTCATCGCCCTGCTCATGGCCGGGAGTGCGGGGCTGTTTCTGGGGCGCATGATCTCGCCCTGGCTCGGCCTGCCCGTGGCGGCGCTGCTTCTGGTGCTGATCCTGCGCCTCTTTCGCCGCCTCGATCGCCACCTCTATGCCCATTACCTGATGCATGACTATGCCTACAGCGCCTCGCGCCTCGGCGCCTATCCGCCCGAACTGGCGGATCAGATCCGCCTTTTTGCGGGCCGGATAGAAGACGCACTCGATTCCGATGTGGACGAGGTGCTTCTGGTGGGCCACAGCTCCGGCGCGCATATGGCCGTATCGGTGCTGGCCGAGGTGCTGCGCGGGCGCGGAATGGAGGCCGGGGCCGGGCGCGGCGTTGATGGCCCGGCGCTTTCCCTTCTCACGCTTGGCCATGTGGTGCCCATGGTTTCCTTCCTGCCGAAGGCCGGGCAGCTGCGCCGCGATCTCCATGATCTCTCGCGTGCCGAGGGGATCTTCTGGCTCGATGTCACCGCGCCGGGGGACGGCTGTTGCTTTGCGCTTTGCGATCCGGTGGCGGTGAGCGGGGTTGCGCCGCGCGC
>JALVEX010000430.1 GCA_027030435.1 Paracoccaceae bacterium | reverse complement strand
CGCCCGATCGCTTTCCCTGACACGCGGCTTCGGACAAACCGGGCGCCCCGCGCCTCAAGAAGGAGAGGCCGCCAGCGCCCCGGGGAAAATTCCGTGCTCGCCAGGGTAACCCGCGAATGGGGAAAATGTGCGCCGATGGACAAACTTTGGGAGCAAATGTCCAAACTGTCTGGCGCTTCACAAAAGGAGAAATGGCGCGCTGGGGAGGATTCGAACCCCCGACCCCCTGATTCGTAGTCAGGTACTCTATCCAACTGAGCTACCAGCGCGCGGACAGGCGGGATGTAGCGATCCCTGAAGGGCTTTGCAAGGGGCAAAGATGAGGTTTTTCATTCCGCCGCCTCTCCAAAGGCGATTTCCGACTTCGGCAGGCAGATCCGGAAGGCCGTGCCGCTTTCATCGCTTCTGAGAAGCTCGAGCCTGCCGCCATGACCGCGGATCAGTTCTGCCGCAATGGCAAGGCCAAGGCCCGTGCCGCCCTTGCGCACCCCGCCCTGAAATGGCGTGAAGAGATTTTCCCGCGCCTTCGGCGGCAGGCCCGGGCCGGTGTCGGAGATGTAGATATCCCAGGTTTCATCGCCTTCTTCGGCACTGATGGTGATTTCGCCGGCCCGGCCGCTTGCCGCGATCGCCTGGCGGGCATTGCGCACGAGATTGAGAAGCACACGGTAAAGCTGTTCGCTGTCAGCCCGGAGCACCAGCCCCGGCGGGATCTCGATGCTGTATTTCACATCCTGATCGCCCCCCGCCATACATTCACTTTCGACCACGTCCTGCACGATGCCCGCCAGTGCAACGCGCTCGAGGCGCGGGGGGTGTTCCTCAGCCTTGCCGAAGGCCAGAGTCGTTTCGCAGAGATTGACCGCCCGGCTGATGGAATTGACGAGCTTTGGCACAGCGCGCGCCACGGCCGGATCCTCGCTCATTTCAAGGCGGTCGGTGAAAAGCTGGGCGGTGGTGAGGATATTGCGCAGATCATGGCTCACCTTGGCCACGGCGCTGCCGAGCTGGGCGAGGCGCTCCTTCTGCTTGAGGCTGCCGGTAAGCTGTGTCTGCATGGATTGCAGGGCAACTTCCGCCTCGCGCAACTCGCTTATGCCCGCCTGCGGCTTGATGATGCGCCGCGAATCCTCGGGCGCTGCAGCGTAGGATTTCATATGCGAGACAACGCGCCTGATCGGGCTGACGAGGAATCGGCGCACCGCCAGGAAGAGGAGAAGCGCCGTGATCGCGGAGATCACGAGCGACAGCCCCAGAATGCTGAGGCCGTAATCGAGCATCGCCTCGCGCAGCGGGGCCGAATTCATCGTCACCTCGATCTCGAGTCCGGCGCCCTGCACCGGCGCGCCGATCACGCGGATGATCTCGGGCTCGGGATCGAGAAGGCGCAATATGGCATCCCGTATCAGCATGTAGGGGGTTGCATGGCGCAGATCGAAGGTCTTGCTCACCGGTTCGGGCAATTCGGAGGAAAGCACCAGCTGGCGCATCTCATCGCGCCGCAGCACCACGTTGTAAACGCCGGCATTTTCCAGCAGTTCCTTTTCGAGTTCCTCGTCGATCATGTCATCGGCGAGAAGCGCCAGAGCGGCGATCTGGGCCTTTTCGAGGCGCAGCTGCAGGTAATCCTGGCGAAAGCGCGCCACGGAGGGCACGAAGATCAGCACTTCCGCCAGCATGACGAAAAGCACCGTCAGAACAAGAAATCGGCCGGAAAGGGAATTCAGGACCATTTGCGCCTCGTTTTCCGCTCTGTCAGGGCACCCAGCGCTGCACAAGGCCGACAAAGCGCTTGAGCCACATGTTATCAAAGAGACGCGGCGAGAAATAGGCCCCTGCCGCGCGTTTGCCGATTTCCCCCATGGTGGGATAGGGCAGCACCGTGGCGGCGATGGCGCCCATCTTCATGCCGTTGGCGATGGCCATGGCCCAGAGGCCGATCAGATCGCCGGCGCCCGCCCCCGCGATGGTGGCGCCCACCGGGCGGCCCTTCGCCACCATCACCTTGATGCGCCCCGTTGTCCGGCCCTCGGCAATCGCGCGATCATTGCCGGAAAAATCGAAACGCACCACCTCGAGGCGCGCGCCATGCTTGCGCTGCGCCTCGGCTTCCGTAAGCCCCACATGCGCCAGTTCAGGATCGGTATATGTCGCCCAGGGGATATGATGCGTTTTCGCGCGGGCCGGCAGGCCGAGCAGGATGGAGCGGATCACCACCCCGGCATGATAGCCGGCAACATGGGTGAATTGCAGCCCGCCCGCCACGTCACCTATCGCATATACGCGCCTGTTGGTGGTGCGCAGATCCCGCCCCACCACGATCCCGCCCCTGCCGTGCTCGATCCCTGCGGTTTCGAGATCGAGACGTTCGGTATTGGGCTTTCGCCCGACGGCAATCAGAAGATCGGTTCCGCGGAAGATGCGGCCGTCCTTCACCTCCACCTCGATCGCGCCGGCCTTGCCGCGAATTTCCTTCGCCATCGCCTCTTCCTCGATGGCTATGCCCTCGCCGCGCAGGCGTTCGATCACGATCGCCGCCATTTCCGGATCGTCCTTCCCGAGTGCCTTCATGCCCTCGATGACCGTCACCTCGGAGCCCAGACGGCGATGCGCCTGGGCCATCTCCATGCCGATCGGCCCACCCCCGATCACCAGGAGATGCCCGGGGCGCTCGCGTTTGGCGAAGATGGTTTCGTTGGTGTCGTATGGCACCTTCTCGAGCCCCGGAATGGGCGGCACCAAAGGCGAGGATCCGGTGGCGATCACGAAGCGGCGGGCGCGGATCACATGCTCCCCCGCCTCCACCTCGCGCGGCGAGAGGAAGCGGCCGTATTCGCGGATCACCCGGACCCCGAGCCCTTCGAAACGTTCTTCGCTGTCATGCGGGGCGATGGTGGCAATGGTGCGCGCCACATGATCCTTGACGGCCGCGAAATCCACCTCGGGCTCTGCGGGCCGGATCCCGAAAGGGCCGCCTTCGCGCATCGCATGTGCGTGCTTTGCCGCCGCAAGGAGCGCCTTCGAGGGCACGCATCCGTAATTCAGGCAATCGCCGCCCATCTTGTGGCCCTCGAGCAGCACCACCCGCGCGCCCATCTGCACGGCCCCCGCCGCAAGGGAAAGCCCGCCCGAGCCTGCGCCGATGACGCAGAGATCTGTTTCGATCCGTTCCATTACCGGGCCCTTTTCATCTTGTTGAGGAGTTTCAGCACCATCGGCATGGCCGCCAGAAGGCAGAGGCCGAGAATGGGCAGCAAGATACGTGGCTCGAAGATCACACCGAGATCAGGCGTCTCGCCGCGGGCAAACACCTCCCCGAGCCCCGATCCGATCGCGGTATAGACGATCGCCCCCGGAATGATCCCGAGCATGGTTGAAATCACGAAACGGTGCAGCGGCACGCCCACGAGCGCCGGCACGAGATTGGCCACGAAGAATGGCACTGCCGGCACTAGGCGGATGAGGAAAAGCATCGACCATTGGTTTTCATCTATCCCAGCCTTGATCTTCCTGACCGCCCCCTCGCTCGCATCCATCCGCGCCGCGAGCTTCTCGCCGAGCCCCCAGCGGGCGGCGAGAAAGATGAGCGTGGCCCCCATCGTTGCGGCGAGCACGTTGTAGGCGGTGCCGGGGAAGATCGCGAAGAGGAAGCCCCCGGTGATGGAAGCAACGGCCGCACCGGGAAGCGAAAACGCGACAATCACCGTATATATGGCGATGAAGGCGCAAACCGTCTGCAGATAATGGGCATCGCGGAAGGCCAGCAGCGCTTCCCGGTTTTCGCGCAGGGTCTCGAAGCTGAGATAATCCCGCAGGGTGAAGGCACCGATCACGGCAACAACGAGGATCACCGTCAGGGGCAAAACCCTGAGGAGCGCATTTGCCGTCTGTCGTTGTTCATCCATTTCGCTTTCATCGGCTCCGCTCATGGCCGTTCCTTCCGTCATCCGCCGCCCCAGGCAATAAATGCGCGGGCTTGCGCCCCGGCGATACCCCCTTCACGGCGGCTTGAACGGCAGTGAGCCGATATTCCTTCAAAACGCCCCTGTTCGGCCTTTCTGAAACAGTTTTCGAAACACAAACACCCGGCACTGTAACAATTCACTGCCTTACGAATTGACTTGCCCCCCTTCTGCCCCTAAAGGACGGGCTTCGGATATGAACAGCCCGCGAATCCGCCCGGATGCGCGGGCAAGCTGACGGAGACGGGCGATGAAACGCACCTACCAACCTTCGAACCTGGTCCGCAAGCGCCGCCACGGGTTCCGCGCACGCATGGCCACCAAGGCCGGCCGCAAGATCATCAACGCGCGCCGCGCGCGCGGGCGCAAGCGCCTGTCGGCCTGAGCCCCGTGCGCCTGCGGGCGCCGATCAGGGAAAGCAGAATGCAACCGCCGAAAGCATCCGGGGCAGGCAATGAAGCCGAAGCCACGGAGGAGCTTGCGGCGGCTTTTTCGCGTCTGCATGAAGTGGAAACGCTGCGCCAAAGGGCCGATTTCCTGCGCGCCGCGCGGGCAAGGCGGGTGCATACGCCCGGCTTCGTGCTCCAGGCCCGCAAGCGCCGGCCGGAGGAGGCCGATCCCGGGCTTGTCCGCGTCGGATTTACCTGCTCGAAGAAGGTTGGCAATGCGGTGAAGCGCAACCGTGCCAAGCGGCGCCTGCGGGCGCTGGCAAGAGCCGTCCTGCCCCGGCACGGCCGCCCGGGCTGGGATTACGTGCTGATCGGCCGGGCTGGCGAAACGTCCACGCGGCCCTATATGGAAATGGAAGCGGATCTGCGCCGCGCCCTGAAAAAGATACACGAACGCCGCCGATGAGCCCTCTTGCCCATATCATTGCCCTGCCCGTCCGGCTCTACAGGCTGATCTTCTCGCCCTGGGTCGGCCATTCCTGCCGCTATCAGCCCACCTGCAGCGCCTATGCGCTCGAGGCGCTCGAAAAACACGGCGCCTTCAAGGGAGCCTGGCTGGCAGCGCGGCGGATCGGGCGCTGCCATCCCTGGGGCGCGAGCGGCCACGATCCCGTCCCCGAAGCACCCAAGGCCGGGCAGGACGGTGGCACGCCACCATCCGAATCAGCGCAATAATTCCCAGCAACACGGCTCCCCGAGCCGGCCCGTGATGGGCGGGAAAGTGCTGAAGAAGCATCTTTTCGGGACTCTCAAAGCGGCAGGAACCATCTAATTTAATAACGTTTTATCAATGCGTTATGATATAGCTAGGTTTTGAGAAAAATTCGAACAAACCAGAAACATTCACCAATTATTAGGCTCCAGTGGTGCAAGAAGATCGCATTCGCGATGGAGAGCACGGATGTCGAATAAGTTATTGCCCCCCGAGGCCATCATGCAGCCGGAAGCCAGGGATCCCCTGACCTACGCCATCAGCCGCCGGGATCGCAATATTCTGGACATGGTGGAAAGCGCCCTGCGGCGAAAGCAGGTCATGCTGGCCTTCCAGCCGGTCATTCTGGCGCGGGGCGATAACCCAGTGGCCTTCCATGAAGGCCTGATCCGCGTGCTTGATGATACAGGGCGGACCATCCCTGCCGCGGAATTCATCACCGTCGTCGAAGCCCATGAAACCGGGCGCATCATTGATTGTCTTGCCCTTGAATGCGGCTTTCAGGCCCTGAGCGCAGAGCCCTCGCTGCGCCTCTCGATCAACATGTCGGCCCGCTCGATCGGCTATGGGCGATGGATGAAAACCCTGCGCGAGGGGCTGGAGGAAAATCCGGGAGCCGGCGAAAGGCTCATTCTGGAAATCACCGAGACCTCGGCCATGCTGATGCCCGAACTGGTAATCAGCTTCATGGAGGAAATGCAGATGAAGGGCGTTTCCTTCGCGCTTGACGATTTCGGCGCCGGTTACACCGCCTTCCGCCATCTGCGGGATTTCTATTTCGATATCCTGAAGATCGATGGACAGTTCATCCGCGGCGTCAGCGCCAATCCTGACAATCAGGTGCTCACCAGGGCTCTGATCGGAATCGCGAAGCAGTTTGACATGCTGAGCGTTGCCGAAAGCGTTGAAACCGTGGAAGACGTTAATTTCCTGTGCAATGCAGGGATAGACTGCCTGCAGGGCTATTACTTCGCCGCGCCAACCATTACCCCCCCGTGGCAGATGCCGCAGGCCCGTGAAACCGCCTGACATTCCCGCCCCTGTTGCTGTCGGAATGTGAAGTCCTTAAGACTTGGAGCAAACACGGTATCGGCATGGATCCGATGCCGTCGCACCTTCTGGATGAAAGGACCAAACATGAAAGATGTCGTCATCATATCCGCCGCCCGCACCCCCGTCGGGAGCTTCCTTGGTTCGTTTGCCAACACACCGGCCCATGAGCTGGGTGCCGCCGTTCTGGAGGCGCTGGTGGAGCGTGCCGGGATCGAAAAGGGCGAGGTGAGCGAGACGATCCTCGGCCAGGTCCTTTCCGCCGGCCAGGGGCAGAACCCGGCCCGCCAGGCGCATATCGCCGCCGGCCTGCCCATCGAAAGCGCCGCCTGGGGGATCAATCAGGTCTGCGGCTCGGGGTTGCGTGCCGTGGCGCTCGGCGCCCAGCACATCATGCTCGGCGATGCCGGGATCGTTGCCGCGGGCGGGCAGGAGAGCATGTCGCTCGCGCCGCATGTGGCGCATCTGCGCTCCGGCCGGAAGATGGGCGACATGAATTTCATCGATTCCATGATCCGCGATGGGCTCTGGGATGCGTTCAACGGCTACCATATGGGCCAGACGGCCGAGAACGTGGCCGAGAAATGGCAGATCTCGCGCGAGGAGCAGGATTCCTTCGCCCTGGCCAGCCAGAACAAGGCTGAAGCGGCCCAGAAGGCCGGGAAATTCGCGGCCGAGATCACGCCCTTCACCGTCCGATCCCGCAAGGGCGATATCGTCGTGGATCAGGATGAATATATCCGCCACGGCACGACCATCGAGGCCCTTCAGAAACTGCGCCCTGCCTTCGTGAAGGATGGCACCGTGACGGCCGGCAATGCGAGCGGCATCAATGATGGCGCCGCCGGCGTGCTTCTGATGAGCGCGAAAGAGGCCGAGAAGCGCGGCATCGAGCCTCTGGCAAGGATCGCCTCCTGGGCCACGCATGGGGTTGATCCTTCGATCATGGGTATCGGGCCGGTCGGGGCGAGCCGAAAGGCGCTCGAGAAGGCCGGCTGGAAGGTGGAAGATCTTGATCTCGTGGAAGCCAACGAGGCCTTCGCCGCGCAGGCGCTCGCCGTCAACAAGGAGATGGGCTGGGATCCGGAGATCGTGAATGTGCACGGGGGCGCCATCGCCATCGGCCATCCGATCGGGGCATCCGGCGCACGGATCCTCAACACCCTGCTGCACGCCATGCAGGATCGGGATGCGAAGAAGGGCCTCGCCACCCTGTGCATCGGTGGCGGGATGGGTGTTGCACTTTGCGTTGAGCGTGGCTAAAAGGAATCGTGCGCGCAAGAATATTGCGCACACTCAATTCAATAAGCAACTTGATTGCTTGCTCGGGAGGATCCTTTGGCCAGAACAGCACTCGTCACCGGTGGCACGCGCGGAATCGGCGCGGCCATCTGCAAGGCCCTGAAGGCAGCAGGCCACGATGTGGCCGCGAACTACGCCGGCAACGATGAGGCCGCCAAAGCCTTCAGCGCGGAAACCGGCATACCGGCCTACAAATGGTCGGTCGCCGATCCGGACGCCTGCATCGAGGGCATCGCCAGGGTGGAGGCCGATCTCGGCCCGATCGACATTCTCGTGAACAACGCCGGCATCACCCGCGACGGCATGTTTCACAAGATGACCCGCGAGCAATGGCGCGAGGTGATCGATACCAACCTCAATGGCCTGTTCAACATGACCCACCCGATCTGGCCGGGCATGCGGGAGCGCAGGTTCGGCCGGGTGATCAACATCTCCTCGATCAACGGGCAGAAGGGGCAGGTGGGCCAGGTGAACTATTCCGCCGCTAAGGCTGGTGATCTCGGCTTCACCAAGGCGCTGGCGCAGGAAGGCGCGCGCTTCGGCATCACGGTAAACGCAATCTGCCCCGGCTATATCGCCACAGAGATGGTCATGGCGGTGCCGGAAAAGGTGCGCGAGGCGATCATCTCCCAGATCCCCGTGGGCCGGCTCGGCGAGCCGGAAGAGATCGCGCGCTGCGTGGCCTTTCTCGCCGCCGATGAAGCCGGGTTCATCACCGGCTCCACCCTCACCGCCAACGGTGGACAATACATGATCTGATCCCCATAGTGCCCCGCAAACGGGGGTATCATGCAGGATCGGAAAGCCACATTCGCCGGGCTGGCCGCCATCGGGCTCTGGGCCATGCTGGCGCTTCTGACAGTCTCCACCGCGCCGGTGCCGCCCTTCCAGCTTGCCGCCGTATGCTTTGCCATCGCGGCGGGGCTCGGCACATTCATCGGCTGGCAAAACGGCACGCTCGGAGAGCTTCGTGCAATCCCCTGGAAGGTGATCGCCTTCGGCACGGCCGGGCTGTTTGGCTATCACGCGCTCTATTTCTCCGCCCTACGGCTCGCCCCTCCGGCCGAGGCGGGGCTCATTGCCTATCTCTGGCCGCTGCTTATCGTGCTCTTTTCCGGCCTTCTACCGGGTGTCAGGCTGCGCGCGGCCCATGTCATCGGCGCTCTGGCAGGCTTTGCCGGAGCCGCGCTTCTGGTGGCTGACAAGCTCGGCGGTTTTGCCGGCACAGCCCTGCCCGGCTATGGCCTTGCGCTTCTCTGTGCCTTCACCTGGGCGGGCTATTCGGTGCTTTCACGCCGCCTGGGCAACGTGCCCACCTCCAGCGTGACCCTCTACTGCGCCGCCACGGCCCTGCTCTCCCTGATCGCACATTCATTGCTGGAGCAGACAGCCTGGCCGCTCTCCCCTCTCGGATGGCTTGCCATGGTCGCCCTCGGCCTCGGCCCGGTGGGGCTGGCGTTCTACTTGTGGGATCACGCCATGAAACGGGGCGATATACAGTTTCTGGGCGTCGCCAGCTACGCCGCCCCCCTGATTTCAACGGCAATTCTCGTGCTCGCAGGCATGGCCGAGCCGAACTGGCGCCTCGCCGTGGCTGCGCTGCTGATCACCGGCGGCGCCCTTTTCGCGGCGCGCGCCGGACGTTCATGAGGCTTCGCTCAGCCGCCGGAAAGGCGGGTGATCTCTTCCTTGAGCCTCAGTTTCTGCTTTTTCATTTCAGCGATCTGGAGATCGTCCACCCCCGGGCTGCGCTGGGCCTTTTCGACCTGTTCGGAAAGCTTCTGGTGTTTCCTGCGGAGTTCCTGAAGGTGCGAACTCAAGGTCATTCCTGTTCCTCCTGTGCTGAATACCCCACATCAGGAGTGCACCACAAAAATGCCGGTTTGTCACGGGTGAAGGCGCGGAATGGCGGCCATTTTCCCGCCGTCGGAAGGGATCAGGCCGGATCCGGCAGCAAGGGGCGGCCCTCGCGAAGCACCCCGCGCAGGTGGGGGGTGTAGCTTTCCCGATCCCCGGCATGGGCATCGCCCGCATGCATGATGACGGGCGCATGAAGGCGGAAATCCGCCCTCCCGCCCTTTCTTGCGCGCAGGATGAAGCGCCCCGCTTCGCGCCCGGCACGGGGGGCAATCGGGATTATCTCCACGCTGCCGAGCCGGGCGGAAACGGCCTCCAGAAATTCCGGCAGGCGGCTCGTGTGCAGGACCGCTGTCAGATACCCACGCGGCAGCAGGCGGCGGGAGGCCGCTGCCGCCCAATCGTCAAGAGCCGCCGGGCCGGCAAATGCCATCTCCCGCCCTTCATCCTGCGCGGGGCTTCTGGCAAAAGATCTGTGATAGGGTGGATTGGCGATCACGTGATCGAAGCGACGGGCGCGAAGGGCGCTCGGCATTGCGCGAAGATCACCCTCATGCACATCCAGCCTCATCGCATTGGCCTCGGCGTTCTGCCGCGCCAGATCCGCATATTCCGGCTGGATTTCCAGCCCCGCCACATCAAGCCCCTCCACCCGCGCCATCAGGCATAGGCTGGCAACACCGGCCCCGCAGCCAAGCTCGAGCACGCTCTGCCCCGCGCGCGCCGGCACGCTTGCCGCGAGCAGCACCGGATCCACGCCCGCCCTGTAGCCCTTCTTCGGCTGCAGGATCCCGAGCCGCCCGCCGAGAAATTCGTCACGGGTGAGCATGTCGGGCGCGAACATGCCTCATCCCTCCCCGGGAATGCCGTTATCATCGAGAATGATCCGGGCCCGCCGCAGATCGCCATCGCGCACCATGAGCCGGCGGGGCAGAATGCCGATCGAACCTTCGAGAACGCTCATGTTTACGTCCAGTTCGAAGCAGTCTATACCCTCGCCCTGAAGCAGCGCCTTGGCATGGGCCATGCGGGTGATGTCATTCGTGCGCAGCAGTTCCTTCATGCCACCAGACATAGGGCGTTTGGCATGGGTTTGTCGAGGCAACCACTTATGGAGAGCGGGATCGTGGATAGCGCTGTCAGGCCGCACGAAGTTCTGAGCCATCACCTCGCCGATGACATGGAAGCCGTCAATGCGCTGATCCGCGCGCGCATGGCCTCGCGCCACGCGCCGCGCATCCCGGAAGTGACGCGCCATCTTGTCGAGGCCGGCGGCAAGCGCCTGCGCCCGCTCCTCACCCTCGCAGCGGCGCGGCTCTGCGGCTACGAGGGGCCTTACCATGTGCATCTCGCCGCCACCGTGGAATTCATCCACACCGCCACGCTCCTGCATGACGATGTGGTGGATGAAAGCGAAAGGCGCCGGGGCCGGCCCACCGCGAATCTCCTGTGGGACAACAAATCAAGCGTCCTCGTGGGCGATTACCTGTTTTCCCGCAGCTTCCAGCTGATGGTGGAAACGGGCTCGCTCGAAGTTCTCGATATTCTCGCCAACGCGAGCGCCACCATTGCCGAGGGCGAGGTGCTCCAGCTGACGGCAGCGCAGGATCTTCGCACCGATGAAGCCACATACCTGCAGATCATCCGCGGCAAAACCGCCGCCCTCTTTGCCGCCGCAACCGAAGTGGGGGGCGTGATCGCCGGCGCCGATGCGGCCACCGTCAAAGCGCTGAGAGATTTCGGCGACGCGCTCGGAATCAGCTTCCAGATCGTCGATGATCTGCTCGATTACTGGGGCACGAGCGGCATCGGCAAGAACCGGGGCGATGATTTTCGAGAGCGCAAGCTCACGCTGCCGCTGATCAAGGCCGTAGCCGGCGCGGATGAGGAAGAGCGCGCCTTCTGGGTGCGGGTGATCGAAAAGGGCGATCAGCGCGAAGGCGATCTGGAGCGCGCGCTCGTGCTGCTTGAAAAGCACGGCGCTCTTGAGCGTACCCGCGCCGAGGCGCTTGCCTGGGCTGCGCGCGCGAGAGAGTCTCTTTCCCGCCTGCCCGAAGGCCCGATCCGCCCCATGCTCGAAAATCTCACCGATTACGTCGTTGCCCGGCTGAACTGAAGCCGAAGCTGCGGGCATTCAGGCGATTACCCGGGGCTCCAGCGCGCCGGCATCTTCCAGAACATGCCCCACTTCCACCCACCAGTCCGGGCGGTCGGAGCGAAGTTTTAGCGCCGCTGCTTCGGCTGCCTCGCGGTTGTCAAACAGCCCGAAGCAGGTGCCCCCCGAGCCCGACATGCGCGCAACGCGGCAGCCCGGCGCCCCCCGAAGCGCAGCCAGCACATCTCCGATCAGCGGGGCAAGGGAAAGGGCGGGGGGCTCCAGATCATTTCGCTGCGCCTCGATGAAGGCGGCCAGATCCCGCACATCCCCGAAACGCGGCAGATCATCAGGCATGGGCGGGTTTTCCCGCTGGTTGAGAGCTGCGAATACCGCTGGCGTCGCCACCCTGACGCCCGGATTGGCCAGCACCATCCAGGCTTCGGGCAAGGGGCGTGCGAGCGGATCGATCCGCTCCCCGATCCCCCGCATGCGCGCAGGAACGCCAGCGAGGCAAACGGGAACATCCGCGCCGAGAAGAGCCGCGCGCTGCATCATCTCCGCAGGCTCCACTTCCACGCCCGGCAGAAGCGCCGCAGCGCGCAGCACCGCCGCGGCATCCGATGAGCCTCCACCGATTCCGGCGGCAACGGGCAGGTTCTTTTCGAGCCTGATCCGAAGCGGCGGCACGTCTTGCAGGGTTTCCAGCGCACGGCTCACAAGATTCCCCCCTTGGCAGGCCGCTCCACCGTCCAGCGCATCAGCAAACGGGCCGTGAATATTCAGGCCCGGCTCCTGCCCGGTTTCGATGCTGATCCTGTCACCCACGGACACAAAGCAGACCAGGCTGTCGAGCAGATGCAATCCATCGGCCCGGCGGCCGGTGACGTGAAGGGTGAGATTTAGCTTGGCCGGCGCCAGAGCCTCAATTCTCATTGTTGCTCATGGCAAGGGGCTTGGCACCCTCGGCTTCCAGCACCGCATCAAGGCCAATCTCGAGCTTGCGCCGGATCCGTTTTCTTTCCTTCTCCTCGGGATCGAAGGAAAGCGCGCGATGCCACTGCACCTGCGCCTCGCGATGGCGCCCCACGGCCCAATAGACATCGCCAAGATGATCGTTGATGATCGGATCCGTTGCCGTCAGTTCGACAGCCCGCTCCATATGCTTCACGGCCTCGTCATAGCGCCCCATACGATAGAGCGCCCAGCCGAGCGAATCCCTTATGTAGCCGTCATCGGGCCGCGCGGCCACGGCCTTGCGGATCATTTCCAGCGCTTCTTCGAGCTTCACGTTCCTGTCAACCAGGGAATAGCCGAGGTAATTGAGAACATTCGGCTGATCGGGCTCCAGGGCAAGCGCCTTCCTCAGATCGGCTTCCGAGAGGTCCCATTTTCCGAGGCGTTCATAGGAGATGCCGCGCGCATAGTAGATGAACCATTCCGCGCCACCGGTTTTCTCCGCAAGCTCGATGGCCCGCCCGTAGGCCTTGGCCGCCTTGCCGAACTGCTTCTCCTGCCGGTAGATGTCACCGAGCGCGACATGGACCCGCGCAAGCCCTGGGAAGGCCTTCGCGAGCTGTTCCAGAACCTCGATCGCCGCATCTGCCCGACCGGCCTTGCGCATTGCTTCGGCACGCCCGATCTCTGCGGTCACCCGGGCGGGATCGTCCGGCGGGATCAGCTTGTAGGTTTCGATCGCGAGATCGTGGTTTCCGAGCCGCTCCAGCAGCTGGGCCGTCATCAAAGTGGCGTCGGCATGCTCGGGATCGAGCATCTGCGCCATCCGGCTGTATATCAGCGTGTAGGTATCACCGGCTTCCCCGCGCAGGGCACCGGCAAGGGTATAGAAAACCTCCGCCATCCCTTCGCGCGGCGAAGTGACGAGGCGGAAGGGGAGCCTTTCGCCCGCCTTCAGGCGCGCGCGCAGATCCTCGGCGAGGGGATCGGGATCGCTGCCGAAGGCCGTCTCGACAAGCTTGAGCGCATCTGCATTGCGCTCAAGCTGGCTCAGTATCTCGGCATGGGCGATCACGCCCCGGCGTGTCATCCGCAGGGGGGCTCCGGCCTTGCCGGCGAAGATCTTGTCGGCCCCGGCAAAATCGCCTGCCGAGGCAATCGCGAGAGCCTTGTGATAAAGCCCGAAGGCACGCGAGCCCTTGGCGGCTATAACCTGATCGAAGTCCTTCAGGGCGTCGGACACGCGCCCCGTTTCCATCTCCGCCCATGCCTTCAGGAGGCCATCCACGAGCGGGCCGATCCTTTCGCCTTCCTCGAGGCTTTTCAGGATGGCGGTGTAATCTTCCCGGCGGGCAAGATCCCCGAGGATAACCATGTTCGCCATCTGGCTTTTTCGGCCATCGGCGGCCATCTTGCGGGCAATGGGGAGGGCTTTTTCGAAATCGCCCATGGCAATGAACGAGAGAAGCGCATTCTCAAGCAGCCGCGGATTGCCCGGATCGCGGGCGAGGGCAATCGCATAGTAATCCGCCGCCTTCTCGAAATCGCTCTGCTTGCCTGCCTGCCGGGCTGCAAGATATGCCCCTGACACGCTCTCGCCCAAAGCCGGCAGCGCCATCTGGCCGACCAGTATCGCCACCAGGGCGATCCCTTTCGTTTTCCTGAGAATCACGCTCCAACCTCTCCCGAAATCCATGCGCAGGAGCCTATCCTTCCGGGCCATGCAATTCAATGCGGCGGGGCAATATGCCCCGGGTGGCGCATTTTTCCCTACATGTTGGGATAGTTGGGCCCGTCACCGCCCTGCGGCGTTGTCCAGTTGATGTTCTGCTTGGGATCCTTGATGTCGCATGTCTTGCAGTGCACGCAGTTCTGGAAATTGATGACGAAGACCGGGCTTTCCACCCCCTCCTTCAGCACCTCGTAAACCCCGGCCGGGCAATAGCGCTGCGCAGGCTCGTCATATTCCGGCAGGTTCACGCGAATCGGCAGTTCGGGATCCTTCAGCTTCAGATGGCAGGGCTGGTTTTCTTCGTGATTGGTGAAGGAATAGGCCACATTGGTGAGGCGATCGAAGGAGAGCACGCCATCGGGCTTCGGATAATCGATCTTGTGGTGGCGCGCGGCGGGCTCGGTGGCGGCGGCATCTGTCTTGCCATGCTTCAGCGTGCCGAAGAGGGAGAATTTGAAGAGGCTGTTCGTCCACATGTCGAGCCCGCCGAGCACCAGCGATCCCAGCATCCCGAAGCGCGACCACAAGGGCTTCACGTTGCGCACCGGTTTCAGATCCTTCGCGATCGGCCCCGAGCGCAGATCCTCCTCGTAAGCCGTAAGCTCATCGCCTTCGCGCCCGGCCCGGATGGCGGCATGGGCGGCCTCGGCCGCCGCCTTGCCGGAAAGCATGGCGTTGTGATTGCCCTTGATGCGCGGCAGGTTCACGAGCCCCGCCGAGCACCCCAGCAGCGCCCCGCCCGGGAATACCACCTTCGGAATCGATTGCCAGCCCCCCTCGCTGATTGCACGCGCGCCATAGGCCACCCGCTTGCCGCCCTCCAGCAGCTCGGCCACCATCGGGTGGTGCTTGAAGCGCTGGAATTCCATGTAGGGGTAGAGATGGGGATTGCGGTAGTTGAGATGCACAACGAAGCCGATGAACACCTGATTGTTCTCGGCATGATAGATGAAGCCGCCGCCGCCGGCATTGCGCCCCAGAGGCCAGCCGGCGGTATGCACGATCTTCCCTTCCTGGTGCTTCTTCGGATCGATCTCCCAGATTTCCTTCATGCCAAGGCCGTATTTCTGCACGTCATGCCCTGCCTGCAGATCGAACCTTTCGATCACCTGCTTGGAAAGGCTTCCGCGCACGCCTTCGGCAAGGAAGACATATTTCCCCAGAAGCTCCATCCCCGGCTCGTAATTGGGGCCCGGCGTGCCATCGGGATTGAGCCCGAACACGCCCGCCACCACCCCGCGCACGCGGCCGTCTTCGCCATGGACAAGCTCGCTGCACGACATCCCCGGAAAGATCTCCACCCCAAGCGCCTCGGCCTGTTCCGCCATCCAGCGGCAGACATTGCCCATCGAAACGATGTATTTGCCGTGATTGCTCATCAGCGGCGGCATCGGCCAGTTGGGCACGCGTATCCCGCCACCTTCGCCGAGAATGTAGAAGCTGTCGCTCTTCACCGGCACGGTGATCGGCGCGCCACGCTCCTTCCAGTCGGGGATCAGCGCATCGAGGCCGCAAGGATCGAGCACCGCCCCCGAAAGGATATGCGCGCCCACTTCCGAGCCCTTCTCGAGCACCACGACGGAAAGATCGGGATCGAGCTGCTTCAGGCGGATCGCGGCCGAAAGCCCGGCCGGCCCCGCGCCGACGATAACAACGTCATATTCCATCGATTCGCGTTCGATCTCGGCCATGGTGCTTCCCTCCCGGCTCATCGGCGCGCAGGGCACCGGTTCGTCTGGCTGCTCCACCGATAGCGGAGAGGGGAGGATATGGTCAATCGCTACTCGGCGTCATATTTACCCGGCTGGCGTTCCGGGCTATCAGAAAGGGCGGGGCATGCAGCAGAAACCGGCCGCAGGAAGCTGGGTTTGCGCCATTGGGGTTGCAATCCTCCGCCCGGTCGGTTCAGGTGCCTTGGTGACTTGAGAAAACGCCCGAAGAAGCGAACCGGGCCGAAACATTCGAAGAGTGCGATGGAAAAGATACCGATGACCCGCGCTGGCTTTGCCGCGCTGGATGAAGAGCTGAAGATTCTGAAATCCGAGGAGCGCCCGGCCGTGATCCGCGCGATCGCCGAGGCGCGCGAACATGGCGATCTCTCGGAAAATGCCGAATACCACGCCGCGCGCGAGAAGCAGAGCTTTATCGAGGGGCGTATCAAGGAGCTGGAATCGATCCTCTCGCGCGCCGAGGTGATCGATCCCGAAAAGCTTTCCGGCCCCGTGAAGTTCGGCGCCACGATCACCCTGATCGACGAGGATACAGAGGAAGAAAAGACCTATCAGATCGTCGGCGAGCCCGAGGCCAATATCGAGGCCGGCAAGCTCAATCTGAAATCGCCGCTCGCCCGCGCCCTCATCGGCAAGGAAGAGGGCGACAGCGTCGAGGTCAACACTCCCGGTGGCGGCAAGAGCTACGAGATCGTGAGCATCACCTATCGCTGAAGGCACAGGTGCATTGATGGCGCAGAAGGCGCAGAAGAAAAGGCCGGACAGGGAAGGGGCGAAAACCCCTGCGGTCGATCTTGGCGTTTTCGGGCGCAACGGGCGTGAGTGGAGCATCACCTCCATCGAAATCGTCGCCCTTGTTCTCAGCCTTTTGTGGCTCGGCGGCGTGGGCCTCTTCCTGCTGCTGCACAACCCCATGACCGAAAACGGGCAGGGGATGGACGCACTCGCGCTCGTCAATACCCTGATGGCGGTGATCCTGCCGGTGGCGGTGATCTGGGTGGCAGCCGCGTCGATCCGCAGCGCACGCGTGATGCGCGAGGAGGCCGCGCGCCTGCAGGCGGCGATCGACGCCATGCGCCACACATATCTTGACCATATACAGAAACAGAATGCGGGGCTCGCGGTGAAGCCTTCGGTGGAAGCCAAGCTCCAGCGGATCGAGGCGGCGCAGAAACAGGCGGAAAGCGCCATCGCAACCTTTACCCGCCACCGCGAAGGCGAGGGCGGCGATCCGGATCCCGGCAAACCGGCCCTCAACAGCGCGCGGAACAAGTCCGAAACTGCCCAGCCGAGCCTCGCGCTGGAGGCGGCGGACGCTCCCCCTGCCCCTCCCCTGACCGTGGAGGAATTCATCCGCGCCCTCAACTTCCCCGAAGACATGGACGACAAGCCCGGCTTCGCCGCCCTGCGCCGAGCGCTGCAGGATCCGGTGGCCGGCAAGCTGGTGCGCGCGGCCCAGGATATCCTGACCCTGCTTTCCCAGGATGGCATCTACATGGATGATCTCGTCCCCCGAAAGGCCCCGCCCTCCGTTTGGCGCAGTTTCGCGGCGGGGGAGAGGGGCTCCGCCATTTCGGCCCTCGGAGGGGTGCATGATCGTGCCTCGCTCGCGCTGGCGAGCGGGCGGATGCGCAAGGATCCCGTCTTTCGCGATACGGCGCATCACTTCCTGCGCGTCTTCGATCAGATCTTCTCGGATTTCGCGCCGAACGCGAGCGATGCGGAAATCGCCGCCCTTTCCGACACGCGCACGGCGCGTGCCTTCATGCTGCTCGGACGGGTAACCGGCACTTTCAGCTGAAGGCCCGCATGACGGCGCAATAACGCCGCCCTAGATGCCGAGCTCGCAATAGGGGATGAAACGCACGGGATCACCCGGCCGGATATCGCGGGCGCCGTCCTCGATCTCCACCAGCCCCGTCGCCCATGAAAGCCCCGAGATGCGCCCCGAACCTTCGGAGTGGAATACCTCCGCAGCGCCATCCGCAGCGAGCCGCGCGCGCAGATATTCCCGCCGCCCCGGCTTCTTCTTCTTGGCGAAGGCTGCCGGCACGGTGATGCCCCGCGGCTCGGTCCAGCCGCCGCCGGCCAGAAGCGAAAGCGCCGGACGCGCGAATATGGCCGCACAGACGAATGCCGCCACCGGATTTCCGGGCAGGCCAAAGATCGGCACCCCCTTCCAGACGCCCAGCGCCAGCGGGCGGCCCGGCTTGATCGCAACCCGCCATTGCCGCATGCTGCCGGTTTCACGCAGCAATCGTGAAAGGTGATCCTCGTCCCCCGCCGAAGCGCCGCCGGACGTGATGATCGCATCGGCTCTCTGGGCGGCTTCGTCCAGCGCCGCAGCCACGGCCTCGCGCCTGTCGGCCGCATGGCCCAGATCCACCGCCTCATGCCCCCACCTCCGCGCCATGGCGATCAGCATCGGGCGATTGGCATCATAGGTGCGGGCCGGATCGGGGGTGCTGCCCGGTTCCGCCAGTTCGTCGCCGGTGGAAAGGATGCCGACGCGAAGCCGCCTGCGCACCCGCACCTCGGGCAAACCGATGGCCGCGAGCAGGGCAAGATCCGGTGCGCGCAGGCGATGGCCGGCCCTCAGGGCAGTTTCACCTGCTTTCACGTCCTCGCCCGCGGCGCGGGTATTGGCCCCCGCCCGCACGCCGCCCCGGAAGGCCACATGCCCCGCTTCCAGGGTGGTATCCTCTTCCAGCACCACGGTATCGACCCCTTCGGGCAGGAGCGCCCCCGTAAGGATGCGGATCGCCTGCCCCGGCGCCACCACGCCCCGGTAAGGCGCGCCCGCCGCCGCGCGGCCTTCCGCGAGCGGCAGCACATGCGGGCCCTCTCCTTTGAGCGCGCCATGGGCGAAGCCGTAGCCATCCACGGCGGAATTGGCATGTGGCGGGTTGGCGCGCAGGGCCTGCACGTCCTGCGCAAGAATGCGGCCCTCGGCCTCTGAAACCGCGAGCTTCTCTTCACCGGCAACGGGCCCGAGCGCCTCCCGCAGCGCCGCAAGCGCCTTGTCAACCGGGATCCATTCGACGCCTGCGGGCAATGCAAAGCAATCGTCGCGCAGGGGGGGCGGGGAAATTTCCGGGAGCGGACGCGCCGCATCCTCGCCCGCACCGGGCTGGAGCCCCGTTTCGGCAAGGATGAAATCGGCGATCGCGGATGTGTCATCGAGATCGAATACCGGGCAGGAGAGCCCCTCCAGCGCGCTGTCGGAGGCAACGGCGCGGATGGTTTCATCCTCTTGGGCGATCAGCGGCTTTCCCGTTTCGCCGCGATGGGCCTCGATCTTGGGGTGAGTGTCGCGCTTGTAGCCTTCGATCAGCACGAGATCGACAGGCGAGAGCCGCGCGAGGAGATCGGCCAGCGCCGGATCCTCGGGCGGATCGCTTTCATGCATGAGCGCCCAGCGCCGGCTTGAAGCCAGCATCACCTCGCGCGCGCCCGCGGCGCGGTGGCGGTAGCTGTCGGTGCCTTCGTGATCCACATCGAAGCTGTGATGAGCGTGTTTCACCGTCGAGACGCTGAAGCCGCGCCCCCGGATCTCCGCCACCAGCCGCTCCACGAGGCCCGTCTTGCCGGAATTCTTCCAGCCGGTGATGCCGTAAATCCTCATGCTTCCGCTCCCGTGGCAATTTCTTCCGCCCGTGCAAGATCTTCGGGCGTGTTGACGTTGAAGAAGGGATCAGGGCCGGGTTGCGCGAAAAGCGCCTCCGCCGCGCCGTGGCGATCCGTCCAGAGAACGACCTTGCGCACCCCCTCGCCAAGCGCCCGGCGCAGATCCTCGCGCAGCGCCACCGGCCAGAGGCCGAAGGTGGGATGGCGCACCCGCCCGCGCTCGGCATGGGGGGTTGCGGCAAGGGCAATCGGCATCCCCGAAGCCTGCGCGGCGGCGCTCAGCCTCGCCACCAGATCGAGCGGCAGAAATGGCGTATCGGCAGCTGCCGTCACGATATGGCTCGCACCCCTTCCCGCGGCCCAGTCAAGCCCGGCGAGCACACCGGCGAGCGGGCCGGCGAAGCCCGGCACGCTGTCGGCGATCACCGGCAGGGAAAGGCCGGCAAAACGCGCCGGATCGCCATTGGCATTGATCGCCACCGTTTCCACCTGCGGCGAAAGCCGGGCGATCACATGCTCGAGGATCGGTCGCCCGGCCAGGGGCAGCAGGCATTTGTCACCCCCGCCCATGCGCCGGGCCTGCCCGCCCGCAAGGATCACGCCGAGGGGGCGTTTCATGCGCCGGCTCCCTTGCGCCCTGCGCGGGCCGGCTCATCGGGCTGGTGCTCGGGATCGGCATCGCGGATCAGGCGCTCATCCCCCGAAAGGCAGATGAAGCGCTTCCCGCGCATCCGCCCGATCAGGGTCATCCCCACCTGGCGCGCGATCTCCACCCCCCAGGCGGTGAACCCGGAGCGCGAGGCAAGCACGGGGATGCCCATCAGCGCCGTCTTGATAACCATCTCGGAAGTGAGCCGCCCGGTGGTGTAGAGGATCTTGT
>JALVEX010000429.1 GCA_027030435.1 Paracoccaceae bacterium | reverse complement strand
TTGTTGCCGCTGGCGCCCTTCACGGTGAGCTTGCGCCCGTTGCCCGCGCGCCGCGCGCCCGGCACCGGGATTTCGCGCTTGCCGCTCAGATACTGGCCGGTGAGCGAATCCGGGTTGGCCGCCACCTCGCCGGGCGTGCCCCTGGCCACCACCTCGCCCCCGTGCACCCCGGCGCCGGGGCCGATATCGAGCACGTGGTCGGCGCTCCTGATCGCCTCCTCGTCATGCTCCACCACGATCACCGTGTTGCCCTGATCGCGCAGGTTGGCAAGCGTTTCGAGAAGCCGGCCGTTATCGCGCTGATGGAGGCCGATCGAGGGCTCGTCGAGCACATAGAGAACGCCCGTCAGCCCCGATCCGATCTGGCTGGCGAGCCGGATGCGCTGGCTCTCGCCGCCCGAAAGCGTGCCCGAGGCGCGGCTCAGCGTGAGATACTCGAGGCCGACGTTATTGAGGAATCCGAGGCGCTCGCGGATCTCCTTCAGGATGGCCCGCGCGATCTCCTGCTTCTGCTTCGAAAGGCTCTCGGGCACCCTCTCCACCCAGGCAAGCGCCTCGCGGATCGACATCTGTGTGACTTCGCTGATATGCAGCCCGCCGATCTTCACCGCCAGCGCCTCGGGACGCAGACGGTGGCCGCCGCAGGCGCCGCAGGGGCGGCTGTTCTGGTAGCGCTCGAATTCCTCGCGCACCCAGGCGCTGTCGGTCTCGCGGTAACGCCGTTCCATGTTGGGGATCACCCCCTCGAAACGGCGCGAGACCTCATAGACCCGCCCGCCGTCATCATAGCGGAATTTGATCTCCTCCTCGCCCGAGCCATGGAGGAAAACCCGCTGCACGGCCTCGGGCAGATCCTTCCAGGGGGTTTTCGGATCGAAGCCGTAGTGGCGGGCGATGGCTTCGATTGTCTGGAGAAAATAGGGAGATTTTCCCTTGCGCCAGGGGGCGATCGCGCCATCCATGAGGCGAAGCTGGGGATCGGGCACCACGAGGCGTTCGTCGAAGAAAAGCTCCGCCCCGAGGCCGTCACACTCGGGGCAGGCGCCGAAGGGGGCGTTGAAGGAGAAAAGCCTGGGCTCGATCTCGGGGATGGTGAAGCCAGAAACCGGGCAGGCGAATTTCTCGCTGAAGGTGATGCGCTCGGGCTCCCCTTCCCCTTCGCGCGGGGCTGTCTCGAGCACGGCGATGCCATCGGCGAGATCGAGCGCGGTGCGCAGGCTGTCGGCGAGGCGGGTTTCGAGCCCCTCGCGCACCACGATGCGATCAACCACAACATCGATGTCATGGCGGAATTTCTTGTCGAGCGCGGGGGCCTCCTCGATCTCGAAGAATTCCCCGTCGATCTTCAGGCGCTGGAAGCCGCGCTTGCGCAACTCCATGATTTCCTTGCGGTATTCCCCTTTTCGATCGCGCACGATGGGGGCCAGAAGATAGGCGCGCGTGCCCTCCGGGAGCGCCATGATGCGATCCACCATGTCCTGCACCTGCTGGGCCTCGATCGGCCTGCCGGTGGCCGGGCTGTAGGGCGTGCCGGCGCGGGCAAAGAGGAGGCGCAGGTAATCATAGATTTCGGTGACGGTGCCGACGGTGGAGCGCGGGTTCTTCGAGGTTGTCTTCTGCTCGATGGAGATCGCCGGCGAAAGGCCCGAAATGTGATCCACATCGGGCTTCTGCATCATGTCGAGGAACTGGCGGGCATAGGCCGAGAGGCTTTCCACATAGCGCCGCTGGCCCTCGGCGTAGATGGTGTCGAAGGCGAGCGAGGATTTGCCCGAGCCCGAAAGCCCGGTGATCACGGTGAGCGAATTGCGCGGGATGTCCACATCCACGTTCTTCAGATTGTGCTCGCGCGCGCCGCGCACCTCGATATTCTTCAGCTCTGCCATGAGTCACCTGTTAACCTTGTGTTCATAGGTAATCCATCCGGGGGCCAAGGCCAACGGGAAAATGAGAACGAACAGAGAACTTCACTCATGCCGGAATTCCTGACTTTTCAGGATCCGGGAAAATCTGCTTATAATCACCCGGATAGATAATGCATTTGATTTCGGAGGCAATAATGCGACGCCCGATTGAAACCCTCTTCAAGGCATTCTTCGCAGCCCTTTTTCTGGCCGTTCTCCCCCTCGCCGCCCCGGCGCAGCAGGCGCAAAGCCCGCGAACGATTCTCGTGCTCGATGCCTCGGGCTCCATGTGGGGGCAGATCGACGGCAAGGCCAAGATCAACATCGCCCAGGAGGTGATCCGCGATCTCCTGCGGAGATTGCCCGAGGATCAGGAGATCGGGCTCACCGTCTATGGCCACCGGCGCAAGGGCGATTGCGCCGATATCGAAACCCTGATCCCGCCCGGCACCGGCAACCGCGAGCAGATCGCCGCTGCGGTGCAGGCCATCAAGCCGAAGGGCAAGACCCCGCTTTCCGCGGCCGTCATCAAGGCGGCGGAGGATCTGAAATACACCGAGGAAGCCGCCACGGTGATCCTGATTTCCGACGGCCGCGAGACCTGCGAGCTCGATCCCTGCGAAGTGGGGCGGAAGCTTGAAGAGGCCGGCATCGGCTTCACCGCCCATGTGATCGGCTTTGACGTGGCCAAGCCGCAGGACCGCGCCGAGCTTCAGTGCCTCGCCGAGGCCACCGGCGGCACCTTCCGCACCGCCTCCAGCGCCGAGGAGCTTGCCGCCGCGCTCGAGGTGGTGGCCGAGCCGACGCCGGTGAGCGTGGCGTTTGCCGCTGTCGAAAAGGGATCCGGCCGGCCCATCGGGGATCAGCTGATCTGGACCCTCGAGCATGAGGGCAGCACCCTGATCGATACCGAGCCGCAGGAAAACGGCTTCACGCGCGATCTGCTGCCCGGGAAGGGCCGCGTCGAGGTGATGCGCCCTGCCGACGAGGCGGTGGCGCAGGCTGCGTTCTCCGTCGGGGATCAGGCGATGAAGGTCACTCTCGAACTGCCCCCGCTCCCGCCCGAAATCACCATCGAGGCGCCGGACAGGGTGGGCGCCGGAGAGGTATTTCCTGTCAGGTGGCAGATCCGTGGCGGGTATGTGATGGGCGAGAAGGACCGCATCGCCATCGCCAAGCCCGGCGCGAAGGCCGGGGAATTTGTTCTCTACGTGTATAACAGCACCATGCAGGGGGATGCCCTCGGGGTGAAAGCACCGGTGACACCGGGCAGCTACGAGCTGCGCTATGTCAGCTATGATCGCAATGGCCACCGGGTGCTGGCGAGCCGCAAGCTGGAGGTGGAGCCGGTGAGCGCGAGCCTCGATTTCAAGAGCCCCGCACCGGCCGGCACGAGGCTCGATGTGCAATGGGAAGGGCCGGGTGACAAGGATGACTTCATCGCCGTCGCCAAGCCCGGCGCTAAGGTGAACGAGAAGGTTACCTTCGCCTTCCTGCTCTATTCCGAAGGCAATGATCTGGTGCTGAAGACACCCGTGACGCCGGGCACCTACGAACTGCGCTACGTGCAGAACGGCAACGAGAAGAAGATCCTCGCCGCCGAGCCTCTGGTGGTGGAACCGGTGAGCGCAAGCCTCGATTTCAGGAACCCCGCCCCGGCAGGCGGCAAGCTCGAGGTGCAATGGGAAGGCCCCGGCGACAAGGATGACTTCATCGCCATCGCCAAGCCCGGCGCGAAGGCCAACGAGAAGGTTACCTTCACCTTTCTGGCCTATTCCGAGGGCAATGGTCTCGAGGTCAAGATTCCCACCGCGCCGGGCACCTATGAGCTTCGCTACGTGCAGAACGGCAACGAAAAGAAGATCCTCGCCTCAGAAAGGCTCGATGTCATTCCCATGACGGCAAATCTCACCGCCCCGGATACGGCCGCGCCGGGCAGCCAGATCAAGGTGACCTGGGAAGGCCCGGGGCACCGGCGCGACGAGATCGTGATCGCGAAGCCCGGCTCGGACAACGTGGTCTCCTATGCCGGCGTTGGCGAGGGAAGCGAGGTAAGCCTCTATGCGCCGACGGTAAAGGGAGATTACGAGATCCGCTATGTCTACGGGCCGCTTGGCAAGGTGCTGGCAAAGCGCCCGCTGAAGGTGGAGTAGGCCGCCCTCTTCGCGGCGCTGCCCTGCCGGGAACGGCAGTGACGGGGTTGACGTATTCGTTTTTTCGAATATATAGGCCCGGCACACCAACCTCCAGGGAAACGCGGACATGTTCAACATATTCCAGAGCCGGCCGGTTGCGGCACCGATCAGCCTCAAGGACGCCATAGCGCAGGTGGAACGGGGCGAGATGGCCCTGATCGACGTGCGCGACATCAGCGAAGTGAAGATGACGGGCAAGGCGAAGGGCGCCCTCCACATTCCGCTGATGCTGCTGCAGACGAAAGCCGATCCGCGCAGCCCGGAATGCGATCCCGCCCTCGATCCCAAAAAGCCCGTGGGCGTCTATTGCGCTTCGGGGGCGCGCTCGCATATGGCGGCCGGGATGCTGCGGCAGATGGGCTATGGCGAGGTGCACAACCTCGGCGGGCTTGTCGAATGGGCCAATGCGGGTGGCGCTGTCGAGCCTGTCTGACGGGCTTTGGCCATGCACGCCCGCCCTCGCGCCCGCGGCGCGCGCGGGATGCCTCCGGCGGGGAAATTAACGGACCAGCGATGGCGGGCGGGCGCCCTTCTCTTCAGATGTGGATCGCGCGGCCGAAGGCGGCGAGCACGCTTTCGTGCATGGATTCAGAGAGCGTCGGGTGGGGGAAGACGGTGTGGATGAAATCCTCTTCCGTGGCCTCGAGCGTGCGCCCGATCACATAGCCCTGGATCAGCTCGGTGACCTCGGGGCCGATCATGTGGGCGCCCAGAAGCTCGCCGGTGGCGGCATCGAACACCGTTTTCACCATCCCCTCGGGCTCGCCAAGGGCGATGGCCTTGCCGTTGCCGATCAGGGGGAAGCGGCCGACCTTCAGATCATGGCCCTTCGCCCGCGCCGCCGCCTCGGTGAGGCCGACGCTGGCGATCTGGGGCATGCAGTAGGTACAGCCGGGGATGCTTTCGGGGCGCACCGGATGGGGCTTCTGCCCGGCGATCATCTCGGCCACCATCACGCCCTCGTGGCTGGCCTTGTGCGCGAGCCAGGGCGGGCCGGCGATATCGCCGATAGCGTAGAGGCCCGCAACGCCCGTGCGGCAGTATTCATCCACCACCACATGGGTGCGATCGATCGTCACGCCGAGCGATTCGAGCCCCAGCCCCTCGACATTGCCGACGATCCCGACAGCCGAGATTACCGCATCGAAGTCGCGTTTCGTGATCTTGCCGCCGGTTTCGATATGGGCGGTGATCTTCGCATCGCTGCGCTCGAGCTTCTTCACGCTGGATTTCTGGAGGATCTCCATCCCCTGCTTCTGGAAGGCCTTCTTCGCCAGCGCGCTGATTTCCTCATCCTCCACCGGCAGGATGCGCTCCATCACCTCGACGACCGTCGTCTCGGCGCCCAGCGTATTGAAGAAGCTCGCGAATTCGATGCCGATCGCGCCCGAGCCGATCACCAGCAGGCGCTTTGGCATGAAGGGGGGCTGAAGGGCGTGGCGGTAATTCCACACCCGCTTGCCATCGGCCTCGAGCCCCGGCAGATCGCGCGCGCGCGCACCGGTGGCGAGGATGATGTCTTTCGCCGTCAGCGTTTCGCTGCCCTTTTCGCCCTTCACCGCCACCCGCCCCGGCGCGGGAAGGGTGGCTTCGCCCATCACCACGGTGATCTTGTTCTTCTTCAGGAGATGCTTCACGCCGCCCGAAAGCTGCCCCGCCACCTGGCGCGAGCGCTTCACCACGGCGGCGAGATCGAACCCTGCCTTGCCGGCTGAAAGGCCGAACTCCCCTGCCCGGTGCATCAGGTGATAGATCTCCGCCGAGCGCAGGAGCGCCTTGGTGGGGATGCAGCCCCAGTTGAGGCAGATGCCGCCGAGGTGTTCGCGCTCGACCACGGCCACCGAGCGGCCGAGCTGGGCAGCCCGGATCGCGGCCACATAGCCCCCCGGGCCAGCGCCGACAACGATCACGTCATAATGATTGCTGGCCATGGATATCCCTCGCGCATGTTTGGCGGAAAAATTGGTTTGATATTAAACTATCCGGCAATGAGCCGCAAGAAGGCAATCACCAAGCCCCGCCAAGGCGATTCAACATATTGAAAAACGTGACATTTACACCTTCAAGCCGGAACGGCGCGGATCACCGAAGCATAGCCGCCATTCGCGATGAAGGCCCTCTCGGCATCGGTATCCTTGCGCGAAAGCGCCGCATTCCGGTAGGGAAAGCGGCCGAAACGGCGGATCACCTCGCGATGCGCCTTGGCATGGCGCAGATTGTCGGCGCCGGTTTCGGGCATATTGGTGAGCATCAGCCGCACGCAGCGATCCTGATCGGTGAGGCATTCGGAATGCATCAGCGGCAGGTAGTAGAATTGCCGCTCGGGCTCGGGCACGCGCATGTCCCACCCTCGTTCGATGCCCTGCTTGGCACAGGCGCGGGCGCGTCTGTCGGTGGCGAAGGCGCGAGGGTCATCACCGCGAAACATGTTGCGCGGGAACTGATCGAGAAGGATGAGATAGGCAAGAAGCCCCTCGGGCGTGAGCTTCCAATCCTTAAGCCCCCCAGCCGCCGCCTCTTCCCAGGCGGGCAGGAAGCGCTCGCGGATGCGCCGATCAAGCGCCTCATCCTGCAGATACCATCCCTTCGGACCAACCTCTTTGATCCAGAACTCGTTAACTTCCTGCGGGGTAACCAT
>JALVEX010000428.1 GCA_027030435.1 Paracoccaceae bacterium | reverse complement strand
GACCCTTTACGAACCGGGCGCGCTGACACTGGTGGTGAAGGCGGGCACGCCTCTTGCGGAAGTCGAGGAGCTGCTGGCCGAGGAGGGGCAGTATCTGCCATTCGAACCGCCTGACATGCGCACGCTCATGGGCACATCGGGCGAGCCCACGATCGGCGGGGTTGTGGCTGCGAATGCTTCGGGGGCGCGGCGCATTCGCGCCGGGGCCTGCCGCGACAGCCTGATCGGCGTGCGTTTCGTGGACGGGCGCGGGGATGTTATCAGGAGCGGCGGGCGGGTCATGAAGAACGTGACCGGCTACGATCTGGTGAAGCTCATGGCCGGGAGCCACGGCACGCTCGGGGTGTTGAGCGAGGTGAGTTTCAAGCTGCTGCCCGCACCCGAGGCCGTGGCGAATGTGGTGCTCGAGGGGCTGGATGCGACGGGGGCCGTTATGGCGATGGCGGCGGCGCTCGGCACGCCTTACGAGGTGAGCGGCGCGGCCTTTCTGCCTGGGGCGGGGCGGGTGATGCTGCGGCTCGAAGGCTTCGAGGCCTCGGTCAGCTATCGGGCGGGGCGCCTTGCGCAAGCGTTGGGGAAATTCGGCACGGCGCGAATTGACGCCGATGGGGTGCAGGTGGCCGAAGCCTGGAAGGCGGTGCGTGATGTCCTGCCCTTTGCGGGGCGGGCGGGGGATGTGTGGCGCGTTCATGCCAAGCCCACGGATGCGCCTGCAGTGATCGAGGCGATCGGGGCGGAGGATTACTTCCTTGATTGGGGCGGCGGGCTGATCTGGGCGCTCATGGCGCCGGGGAGCGATCTGCGCGCGCGCCTGCCCGAAGGGGCCATTGCAACCCTGGTGCGTGGCAGCGGACAGCCCCGCTTTCACCCCGAGCCCGCACCGGTGGCGGCACTTTCGGCCGATCTGCGCCGGCAGTTCGATCCGCGCGGCATCCTGAACCCCGGCCTGATGGGATAGCAGAAAATGCAGACGAATTTCACCCCCGAGCAGCTTGAGGATCCCCGCATTGCCGAGGCCAACAGCATCCTGCGCGCCTGCGTGCATTGCGGCTTCTGCACCGCCACCTGCCCTACCTACCAGATCCTGGGTGATGAGCTCGACAGCCCGCGCGGGCGGATCTACCTGATCAAGGACATGCTCGAAAGCGGCCGTCCGGCCGATGCGAAAACCGTGAAGCACATCGATCGCTGCCTTTCCTGCCTCGCCTGCATGAGCACCTGCCCCTCGGGCGTGCATTACATGCATCTGGTGGACGAGGCGCGGGCCTATATCGAGAAGACCTACAAGCGCCCGCTCACCGATCGCCTGCTGCGCCGGGTGCTGGCGTGGATCATCCCCTACCCCTATCGCTTCCGCCTGGCGCTTGTGGGGGCGAAGCTGGCGCGCCCCTTCACCCGCTTCATCCCCGACAAGCGCCTGCGGGCGATGATCGCGATGGCGCCGAAGGAGATCCCGCCGGTCAGCCGCAATGATGATCCGCAGGTCTTTCCGGCGCAGGGCGCGCGCAGGATGCGGGTGGCGCTGATGACAGGCTGCGCCCAGCGCGCGCTCAACACCGATATCAACGATGCCACAATCCGCATACTGCGCCGGCTTG
>JALVEX010000427.1 GCA_027030435.1 Paracoccaceae bacterium | reverse complement strand
ACGATACGCCCGATGGCTCCGCGATCCGCGATTACATCCATGTGGCAGACCTTGCCGATGCCCATGTGCGCGCCTGCGAATATCTGCTGGCGGGCGGGCGGAGCGATGCCCTCAACATCGGCAGCGGGCATGGCTGTTCGGTTTTCGAGATCGTGCGGGCCGTCGAGGCGGCTGGCGCGGGCAGGGTGCCGCTCGAAATCGCGCCCCGCCGCCCCGGCGATCCGCCCGAGCTTGTGGCCGATACCACAAGAGCGCAGGATGTGCTCGGCTTTGCCGCTCATCATTCCGACCTCGCAACGATTATCGAAACGGCCCTCGCCTGGCATAGAAAGGATGCCTGACAAGGCCACGGCATCAGGTGCCGGTTTCTCGGTGTCCGTTGACGAATGCACTTGGACCCGCCGCCCCGCAACAGGCGCTCCGCTCCTGTTCCACGCAAAAAATCCCTGCACGAGAAGAGCCTTTTTCAGGCCCGCCGGCGGGAGGGACCCCAAAAGAGGCGGGAAGACTCTCCGGGAGGACCACAGAAATATGCTTTCCTCCCTTGACGCCCCCTCGCCCCTCGCCTAAATCCTGCCTGCCCGTGGCGGAGTAGCTCAGCTGGTTAGAGCAGTGGAATCATAATCCATGTGTCGGGGGTTCAAGTCCCTCCTCCGCTACCAAGGCCTTTCAGCAAGAACGTATCCACAGCTTCACGATGAGCGCGGCTTGCGCCGGTTTCCGAATCATACCCACTTCGCCAGCGGCGGCAGGCTCATCAGCACGGCTTCGGGATCATGGCCGGTGGCCAGGCCGAATTTCGTGCCCCGGTCATAGACGAGATTGTATTCCGCATAGAGCCCGCGATGGATGAGCTGGATATCCTTCTCCGCCTCCGTCCAGAGCATGTTACGCCGGCGTTCGGTGACCGGCAGGAAGGCCTCGAGAAAGGCCCGCCCCACATCCTGCGTGAAGGCGAAATCGGCTTCCCAATCGCCGGTGTTCAGATCGTCATAGAAGATGCCGCCCACGCCCCGTGCCCGTTTCCTGTGCGGCACGTAGAAATATTCGTCGGCCCATTCCCTGAAACGGGGATAGTAACCGGGATCGTGGCGATCGCAGCGCGCCTTCAGGGCGGCGTGAAAATCGGCCGTATCCTCTTCATATTCGATGCAGGGGTTGAGATCGGCCCCGCCACCGAACCACCAGGCCGAAGGGGTCCAGAACATGCGGGTGTTCATGTGAACGGCCGGCGTGTGCGGGTTCTGCATATGCGCGACAAGGCTGATGCCGGACGCCCAGAAGCGCGGATCTTCCTCTATCCCCGGCACCCCCCGCGCCGCCATCGCCTTCTGCGCCGCCTCGCCAAGCGTGCCGTAAACTTCCGAGACATTCACCCCCACCTTTTCGAACACCCGCCCGCCGCGCATCACGCTCATCAGCCCGCCGCCGGCTTCCGCGCCATTCTCCGCCTGGCGCTTCGTCTCCCGCATCTCGAAGCGCCCCGCCGGGCGATCGGCCAAGGGGCCTATTCTCTGGCTGTCCTCGAGCTTTTCGAAGGCTTCGCAAATCTGGTCGCGAAGTTCGCGAAACCACTTAGCGGCACGGGATTTTTCGGAGGCGAGCTGATCTGTCATCTTCATCTTCCGCTATGGCAAGGATTGCCTCCCTCTAGCGGGTTTGCCGCAGGGCGGGCAAGCGCCTATACTGTCGCGCAAGGGAAAGGAGCCATTCTCATGCGCATCGCTGCTCTGTTCTCTCTGCTCGCGCTTGCCGCCTGCGCCACACCAGAAGAGGCCTGCATCAGGCGCGCAACGAAAGAGCTTGTCATCATCGACCGCCTGATTGCGGAAACGGAAAAAAACCTCGCCCGCGGCTACGCGATCAGGCAGGAGAGCGAACCCGCGCTCCGCCTGGTGCTGTGCACCAGCCCGGATGAGCATTTTCACTTCTGCACCCGGTCAGACACGCGCACGGTGAAGAAGCCGGTAGCCATCGATCCGGCTTCGGAGCGGCGCAAGCTCGATGCCCTGCGCCGCAAGCGCCATGAGGCGCTCATCCGCGCCCGAACAGGCATCCGCGCCTGCAAGGCCCGTTACGGGGAAGGCTGAGGGGGGCGGCATCCGGCCTCAATGCGCCGGCGCCGTTACCGGATCCAGCAGGCTGCGCCCGCCATCGAGCGTGAGAATCTCGCCGGTGATGAAGCCCGCGCCGGGCGAAGCCAGGAACTGCACCGCTTCGGCCACCTCCGTCGCCTCGCCGATACGGCCGAGGGGGGTGTGGGCGATGATATCGTCGCGCTTTTCGGGATCTTCCTTCAGAGCCTTCTGAAGGCTCGCGCTCATCACCGAGCCGAAGGCCACGGCGTTCACGCGGATCCGCTTTGGCGCAAGCGCCACGGCGAGCGAGCGGGTCATCTGATCGAGCGCGGCGGTGGAGATCGAATAGGCCAGAAGGCAGGGATTGGCGCGATGCGCGGCGATGGAAGAGAGATTGACGATCGCCCCAACGCATCCCTCCTCGTTGCCCTCCTCCTCCGCCTGATGGATCATCCGCCGCGCGATCAGCTGGCTGAGGCGAAGCGTGGCGATGAGATTTTGCTGCAGAAGCGTTTCCACCGCATCGTCATCGGCGTTCAGCGGATCGCTCACCAGAACCTGGCGCGCGGCATTGACGAGGATATCCACCCTGTCGAAGGCATCGATCGTGGCCGAGAGCAGATTCGCGATGGTGAGCTTTTCGCGCAGGTCACCGGCGAAATAGCGCACATTGCCCTCATCGCCGAGATCGCCAAGCTCGCGCTCGAGCTGCTCTTCATCCATATCCGCAAACATCACATTGGCGCCCTGTTCGGCGAAATGGCGGGCGATGGCGCGGCCCACGCCATTGGCGGCCCCGGTGACGATGGCGGTCTTGCCCGCGATCGAGAATGACATGGATCTGCTCCTGATTCCGTTTCCGAGAAGATTAGGGGATTTCAGCGCCCCTTGCGAGCGCTCCGATCGCGCGCGGGCCGGGCGGCATGAAAAAGCTTGTAGCGCCCGTTGCCGGGCAATTCCTCGACCTGCCTGAAATGCGCCCTGAGCGCGGCCTCGTAAGGGAGGTGGCGGTTGGCGACCATATAGAGGTGGCCAGAGGGCTTCAGCATCCGCGCGGCCGCAGCGATGAATTCCCGCCCGAGCCCCGGATCGGCGGCGCGCCCTTCGTGAAAGGGCGGATTGGTGATGACGGCATCCAGCAGCTTTTCCGGCTGCCACCGGCGCGCATCCGCCCAGTGAAAGCGCGCGCGCGCATCCCCTATATTGCGCCGGGCGCATTCGAGCGCCGCGTGATCGGCTTCAACCAGATCAAGCGCCTCCACCCCCGTGCGCCCGAGCACGGCGCGCGCCAGATAGCCCCACCCCGCGCCAAGATCGGCCACCCGGCCCGAAAGGCGCTCCGGCAGGGCCTCGGCCAGCATTTCCGATCCGGGATCCACCTTGTCGGCGGAAAACACGCCCGCCGTGGTGAAAAAACCTTCCGGCATGGTTTCCCCGGCAGCATGCGGCAGGGCGGCGCGTGTCTGTTCGTCGGAGATGAAATGGAAGAGCTTGCCATGCGCTTTCGAAAGCGCTTGCGAAAGGGGAAGCACGCGGCGCAGCGATTTGTATAGGCTGTCGATGCCATCACCCTTCTGCCCGTCAACGATCACCGGCCCGCCGGGCTCCGTCAGCTTCGCGGCGGCGGCAATCAACCCCTGCGCCAGCGCCTTTGACCTTGGCACGAACACGATCGCGGCCGCATATGGCCCGCCCGGCTCGGGTCGCACGGAAAAGCCCTGCCCCCGCCAGAAATCATGCGCGGGGCGGAAGCCGTGGATGATCTCCGCCCGGCCCTGATCGAGCATCGAGAGATCCTCGCCCGGCTCGGGCAGGAAAACCCCGATCCGCCCGTTTTCGGGAAGCTCAAGGGCACCGCTTTCCAGCGCGGTGGCGAGGCGTGATTTCTTCATGGTGTATTCCCGGGCCTTCGGCCCTATTCCTTTTCCATGGTGCATTGCAGCGGATGCTGCTCGCGCCGCGCCAGTTCCATCACCTGCGCCACCTTCGTTTCGGCCACCTCGAACGGAAACACGCCCACCACCGCCAGCCCCTTCTTGTGCACGGTCAGCATCACGTCAAACGCCTGCTGGTGGCTCATGCCGAAGAAGCGCTCGAGCACATGCACGACGAATTCCATCGGCGTGAAATCGTCATTGAGCAGGATCACCTTGTAGAGCGGCGGCCGCGCCGTCTTGGGGCGCGTCCTGGTGACAACGGCCACATCCGTGCCGTCGCCGCCATCGCCATCCTTGCCGGCCATCACAAGGGGGTGCATTTCATTCTCGCTCTGCAAAGGGGCTTCCACTTCGAATATCGAAAGCACTATATAGAATGCTTCGCGGGAATGAAAAAGAGGCTAATGCACGCGGATGGCGCTTGGGAGCAACAGCAGGATCACCACCGTCGGCCTCGATGCCGACGATACGCTCTGGCACAACGAGCGCTTCTTTCGCCTCACGCAGGAGCGCTTCGCCGATCTTCTGGCCGATCATGCCGATCCCGATCACCTCGCCGAACGCCTGCTCGAGGCCGAACGGCGCAATCTCGGCCATTACGGCTTCGGAATAAAGGCCTTCGTGCTGTCGATGATCGAAACCGCGATCGAGATCACCGATGGGCAGGTGCCGGGCCATGTCATCGGCGAGATCATATCGGCCGGAAAGGAGATGCTCGCCCATCCGATAGAGCTGCTGCCGGGTGTGGCGGAAACGCTCGAGGCGCTGGCTCCCGGATACCGGCTGGTGCTCATCACCAAGGGCGATCTTCTCGATCAGGAGCGCAAGCTCGCCCAATCCGGGCTTGGCGATCTTTTCACCGCGGTCGAGATCGTTTCGGAAAAGACAGCCGGCAGCTATCGTGAAATTTTCGCCAGCCATGGCGACGGCGCGGAAAGGGCCGTGATGGTCGGCAATTCGCTGCGCTCGGATGTGATCCCGGCGATCGAGGCGGGCGCGCACGGGGTTCATGTGCCGCATGGAATCACCTGGGCGCTTGAAGAGGCCGAGCCGCCAGCCGGGCATCCCCGCTTCCATCAGCTGGCCGGGATCGGCTCGCTGCCCGATCTCATCCACCGTATCGAGGAATGAGCCGGCCGGCCACGCATCTCGCAGAGGAACACAGCAAGGCCACTACATCTTGTAGATGCAGATCAGCAACGGCGCAAAAGCCCTTGAAAATTTGGTGTTTTCTCGGTTCAGGCCATGTGCTATCGTCGCGCTAATGAAAGCCAGCCGGATAACCGGCGGCGTGATGAGGCAGTAAAAAGGCAAGCGACGTGAAAATGCGTCTGGGGCAGTGTGTCCGGTATTTCCTGTTTTTCGCCCTTGTCGTGGTTGTCGGTGCGCTCACGCCCGATACCGCGCGCGCCGCGCCCTATGCGGCGATCGTGATCGATGCGCGCACCGGAGAGGTTCTGCATTCGCGCAATGCCGATACCCGGCTGCATCCGGCTTCGCTCACCAAGATGATGACCCTCTACATCGCCTTTCAGGCCATCGAGCATGGAGAGATCTCGCTTGATACAATGGTGCGGGTCTCGAAGAAGGCCGCCTCCGAACCGCCCTCGAAGCTCGGCCTGAAGCCCGGGCAGCGCATCAAGCTGCGCTACCTGATCCGCGCTGCCGCGATCAAATCCGCCAATGACGCCGCCACCGCCATCGGCGAGGCGATCGGGGGCTCCGAAGCCGCTTTCGCGCGGCGCATGAACCGCACCGCCAAAGCCCTCGGCATGACCCGCACCACCTTCAGGAACGCCAACGGCCTGACCGAACGCGGCCATCTCTCCACCGCCCGCGACATGGCCATTCTCGGCCGCCATCTGCTTTACGATTTTCCCCAGTATTACAATCTCTTCTCCCGCCGCACGGCGGATGCCGGCATCCGCCGCGTTGCCAACACGAACCGCAAGTTCCTCGCCGCCTACAAGGGCGCCGACGGTATCAAGACGGGCTACACCCGCGCCGCCGGTTTCAACCTCGTGGCCTCGGCGGAGCGCGGGAATGTGCGCATCATTGGCGTCATCTTCGGTGGTCGTTCGACAGCGTGGCGCAATGCCCGCATGGCCGAACTGCTTGACATGGGTTTCCGCCGCGCACCGCGAAGCGCACCGCTTCGCAAGCCCGCGCCGCCTGTTTACGCAGGCGCCTCCCCCTCCGTTGCGGGTGGCGCGGGCAAGACCATCCGCATCGTGACCGCCGTGAAGAAAAGCCTGCGCCCGCTCCCCCGCCCGGCGCGTGAGCCGGTGCAGGAGCCGCCGAAGGAGCTGCTGCTGGCGATGCAGGATGACATCCGCAGCGCCATCCTCGAGGCACAGGTCGAAACCAAGGCCGAGAAGCCCCCTGCGCCCGAAGCGGCCACCGCATCTGCGGATGCGCGGGCGATCGAGAAGGCCGTTGCGGTTGCAGCTTTGCCCGCACCCCAAGAGAGGCCCAAGCCCGTTGCGGCCCTCATCGCGCCACGGCCGCGCCCTGCCGGAGAGGCGAGGATCGTGCTGGCGTCCATCGCGCCCGAGCCGCTCATATTTGACGGCGAGCCGGAGGTGGTTACCCGGATTTCCACTTCGGGGGGGCGCTTGTGGGGCATCAGCGTCGGCCGATACGACAGCCGCTACAAGGCCGAGCGGGTCCTGCTGAAGACGGCGCTTGCGGAGATGAGCACGCTTGACGGTGCGCTGCGCAAGGTGGTGAAGGGGCGCAAGGGCTATGAGGCGAACTTCGTGGGGATGAATCGCGAAATGGCCGAAATGGCCTGCCGGCGGCTTCAGGCGCGCAATATCGCCTGCACGCCTTTCGGGCCATCCTGATGAGAGGGCGGGGGCCAGCCCCCGCACCCCCGGAGTATTTCCCCCAAGATGAAGGGCCTACCAGAGGCTCTTTCGCGCCCGCTCCGGCCATTCCTCGTCATAGGCCCTGCCGTCGAAATTGCCATTGGTGATTTCATTCAGCATGTCGCCCACGGTGGGGAGGCCTTCTGGCCGGTTGCCCGTTTCCCACAGGCCGGCGCGCATCAGGGCGCGGGCGCATTGGGGATAGACCTCGCGGATCCGGATGACGATCACCAGCTTCGGGCGCTTGCCGTTGCGCTCGAAGCTGGCGCGCAGGCCCTCATCCCGTGTGAGGCGGGCCGTGCCGTTTATCCGCATGATGGTGTTTGAGCCCGCCACCATGAACATCAGGGAAATGCGGCCGTCGGCCACGATATTGCGCAGGGTGTCGATGCGGTTGTTGCCGCGCCAGTCGGGGAGGAGGAGGGTGTGATCATCGACGATCCGCACGACCGGCCCGCTATCCCCGCGCGGGCTGCCATCGGTGCCTTCGGGGCCGGTGGTGGAAAGCACGCAGAAGCGGCTTTCTCCGATCCATTTGCGATAGGCGGGGGTGAGGCAGGGCGTGACCTTGATGATCGAGGCCCGCCCGGGGGCGCCGTATAGCGCTTCGAGATCGCTCAGGCTTTCGATGTAATCCATTCGCATTTCTCCGGATCGAAGCCAGCTTCGCGCATCAGGCGGTTCGAGTTGGTTTCGATCACCTCTTCAAGGCGCTGCATGAATTCTTCCTTTGGCAGGCCGGCCGGAATGCGGGGCAGGAATTCAAGCACCGCCGTGCCCGGGCGGCGATAGATTGCGCGCTTGGGCCAGAACAGGCCGACATTGGTGGCAGCCGGCACGCAATCATAGCCGGTCTGCTCATAGAGAAGCCCCACGCCCACCTTGTAGGGCGCCTTTTCGCAGGGGTGGATGCGGGTGCCCTGGGGGTAGATCACCAGCTGTCCGGGCAGGTTCCTGCCGCTCTGCACATCCGCCATCATCTGGGCGATCGCCTCGCGCCGCTTGCCGCGATCCACGGGCACATTGCCCATGCGCTTGCCGAAGAAGTGGAAGATCGGGGCATTATGGAGCTCTTTCTTGATGATGAAGCGCGAGCGCGGCAGCGCGCTTACCAGCAGCACCACATCGAGGAAAGACTGGTGCTTTGAGGCCACCAGCACCTGATCGGTGGGGATCTCGCCGCGGATTTCCGTCCTGAGGCCGACCATCCAGCGGGCTGTCCAGCGCACCCAATCGGCATAGGAGCGGATATAGGTATAGACGCCGTCGCGCCGGAGCATCGCCCAGGGCACGAAGACGATCGCCATCAGCGGCATCATCAGATACATCTGGATGACGAACGCGAGCGACCGCAGCCATTGGATTGCGTAACCCATCATGTCAGCTCCTTGAGGCATCGAAAGGCGGCAAGGCGCGTGGCCCAGAAGGCGACGAACCCGGCGAGAAGGGGGATTGCGAGCGGCCAGAGCCATCCCGCGCCGTGAAAGCTCAGCCCCGTCAGCACGCCACCGGCCTCGCCGGTTTCGGGCAGGAGGGCGATGGCGAGCATTCCGGCACCCGTGCCCAGCGCCGCGCCGGCGGCAGCGCGCAGGGTGAAACGGCGCACGAAGGCGGCCACGATGAAGGCGTCCTTCGCTCCGATCAGGCGCAACACACGGATCACCTGCGCATTGGCGGCAAGGGCCGCCTGGGCGGCAAGGGTGATGACCGCACCCATCGTGAGCGTGATCAACAAGATCGAAAGCCAGCCAAGCTGGCCAAGCCTGCGTGCGGCATTGACGAGCGGGCGGCGCCAGCGGGCGTGATCATCAAGCACCGCGCCCGGCGCCTCGGCGGCCAGACGCTGGCGCAACCCCTCGACATCATATCCCCCCGGCTCGGCGATCACCTCGATCAACTGCGGCAACGGGAGCGCATCAAGCGGCAGGCCGGGGCCGAGCCAGGGCTCCAGCAGGGCCTCCTGCTCGGCCTTGTCGAGCACCCGGGCCGAGGCGATTCCCGGGGTCGTTTGAAGCACCTTCATCGCGGCCCTTGCCTGATCGGGAATCTGGGACTGGGGGGCGCTGATGCGTATGGTCGCGCTGCGGGCAAGCTCCGTGGCCCAGCGCTCCGCCAATTTCCCGGTGGAGAAGGAAAGGGCGAGCGCGAAAACCGCCAGAAAGGCCATTGCCGCGGCGCTGAAGAATGTCAGATGCGCGGTGAAGCCGGTTGGTGGCACAACACGCATTTCCGGTTTCGCGGCAATTGAATACCCGTGCGCGGATGAAATGTCCGTTTCCCTCAAAGTTCCGCTCCCGCCATCTGCAGGTGCCTGCCGGCAATCCGCAGCACCCGGGCATTGATCTGGGATTTGGCGGCGCGGATGAGATTGAGATCATGGGTGGCGATCAGGATCGCCTTGCCCATGCGATTGAGCTCCACGAGAAGCGCCAGCAGCTTCTTCGACATTTCCCAATCCACATTGCCCGTCGGCTCGTCCGCCAGAATGACATCGGGCGACATGATGACCGCCCGCGCCAGCGCCGCTCGCTGACGCTCCCCGCCCGAAAGCTCCGGCGGCAGGGCCCCGGCCCTGTGCTCCAGCCCCACCCAGGCGAGAAGTTCTTCCAGATTCCGCATCTCCTGCTGGCCCATGCGCCCTGCCACAGCGAGAGGAAGGGCTATGTTCTCCGCCATCGTCAGATGGTCGAGAAACTGGCAATCCTGATGCACCACGCCGATCCGCCTGCGCGCCCGTGCGATGCCATCGCGATCCATTTCGCGCACATTCTCGCCAAAAACCCGCACCTGCCCGGCAGTGGGAATGAGTTCCATGTAACAGAGCTTGATGAACGTCGTCTTGCCGGCGCCGGAAGGGCCGGTCAGGAAATGGAATGATCCGGGGCGCAACTCCATGTTGATATCGGATAGAAGCTCTCCTCCGCCGTAGTTGTAGGACAGGTTTTCCAGCTCGATCACACCGCATTTCCTTTTGACATTCCGGCAACAGTCATGCCCCGTATCGCGCGTTGTTTCAATGTGGGAAAGCCCAAATGCTTTCAACTTGAGCAATCCCTTGATACAACTGCCGGGAACCTTCGCCCGCAAAGGCGAAACGCTATACTGATGGGATGAGAAATGCGGCTGATTTGCCCGAGTTGCAGTGCCCAGTATGAAGTGGATGACAGCGTCATCCCCGAAACCGGGCGTGATGTCCAATGCTCAAGCTGCGGGCATACCTGGTATCAGATGCCCGCAGCCCACGGCAGAGGCGCTTCTTCCGAACAGCCCCCCGTCGAAGAAGAGGCAGAAACGGCCCCCGCCCCGAAAGGGCACACGAGCGGCGAACCCCCTACTGCCGCGGAAGCGATCTCGGACATAGCGGCGGCAGAAGAGGACCCGAACGCAGAATTCTACGAGGAGATCATCGAGGAAGAAACGGTGATCGGCATCATCACGCCTGGGGCGAGCCTGCCGGCGGATGATGAAATCCGAGCGGCTGAATCGGAGGGAGAGCCGGAAGAGGCCGCAGCCGAAGAGCCCCCGCTCCCGGAGCGGGAAGTGGATCCCTCCGTGCTGAGCATTCTGCGCGAGGAAGCAGAGGCCGAAATACGCCAGCGGCAGATCGAAAGCGGGGAGGAAGCAGCGCCTGCGGATCCTGAAATCGAAACCAGTGGTGAAATCACGCGCCAATCCGAAGCTCTCGGGCGGGAAGTCCGGCCGGCGGAAGCAGAGGATGCCTCCGCTTCGCGCCGTGATCTCCTGCCGGATGTGGAGGAGATAAATTCCACATTGCAGCAGGCCGAGACCCCCGCCCCGCGCGAAATGCAGGATGATGCCGCGGCCGCCGAGACGGCAAGGACGCAACGCCGGCGCGGATGGCGGCTCGGATTCAGCCTGGTGCTGTTCCTGCTGGCTATTGCCATCATCGTCTATGTCTATGCGGATGTGCTTGGGGAAAGATTTCCCGGCCTGAAACCCGCCATTTCGGCCTATGTGGAGCAGGTCAACGCCCTGCGTTTCCGGATTGACGCCCTGATGGAAAAGGCCACCGACATGCTGACGGAGAAAGCCGCGCCGCAGCAGGAGTGATTTTCGCCTCAGAACTGATCAAGAAGCCGCTTCAGGTAATCCCGCTCCACCTTCGGACGCTGTTTTTCGCCCGTGCGCCGGCGGATCTCGTCCAGCAGTTTCTGGGCGCGGCGATAGACATCCTCGCCCTGCAGGAGCTGGCGGTCGGTGCCCACATTGCCGCGTGAGCCGCTTTGCCGACCCAGAGGATCGCGCCCGTCCTGATCGGCCTTGCCCACCGCCTCGCCCTGCTTGCCGGGCGGGCCTTGCTGCTGCGCAAGGGCCTCGCCGAGATTGCGCAGGCCCTCGCGCAGGCCCTGCATCGCCTCGGCCTGCCCGTCGAGCGCGCCGGCAAGATCTTCCTGGCGCAGAGCCTCTTCGGCCCTGCGCATCGCCTCTGCAGCGCCTTCCAGTGCCTCGCGGGCCGCCCGGCCCTCATCGCTGCCCTGTCCGGGCAGATTGCCAAGCTGGCGGCCCAACTGCTCGCGCAGGGCGCGCTGGCGCTCGGCAAGGGATTGCTGCGCCTCGCTGCCCTCACCGCCCCCGTTCTCGCCCGGCTGGCGGCCCTCGCCACTGCCCTTCTGGCCCTTCTGGCCGCGCCCCCCCTGGCCCCGGTTCTGGCCCTCGTGGCTCTGCCCACGGCCCTGGCCCCCGTTCTGCCCCTCGTTGCCGGCGTTTTCACCTGCATTGGCACCGGGATTGAACCGCTCCTGAAGATCGCGGAATGCCTGATCCGAAAGCCCCTGTTGATCGCGCAACGTCTCCTTCAGCCCCTCCATGGCCTGTTGGCCGGGGCTCTGGCCCTCGCCCCCCTTGCCATTCTGTGTCACCTGCAGGTTCTGCATCATCTGGTTGAACTGCTCCATCAGGGCCTGGGCCTCGGCCATCCTGCCCTGTTCCATCAGTTCCTGAATGCGATCGAGCATCGCCTGGATCTGATCCTGCGTGATCTCCTGGCTTTCACCCTGCTGGTTCTGCGCATTCTGCCGATCGGGATTGGCCTGCTGCTGCTCGGCAAGCTGGCGCAGGTAATCCCGGGTCGCTTCGCGCAGCTCCTGCATGAGCGCCTCGATCTCCTCTTTGGAAGCGCCGTTCCTCATTGCCTCGCTGAGGCGCTCCTGCGCGCGCTCCATGCGTTCGCGCGCATCGGCGAGCGAGCCCTCCTCGAAGAGAAGCGCCGCTTCCCAGAGCGCATCAGCAACTTCCTCCTGCACTGCCTGCGAAAGCCCCCCTTCCTCGCCAAGCCCCGCCTCGAGCCGGCGTATGGCGGTGCGCAGGATGAGATAGCCGCTTTCATTGCGGATGAAGCCATCGGGCCGGTGCGAAACCGCACGCAGAATCTGGCCGACCCGCTCCCCGTTGGCCCGGGCCCAGAGAAGATCGCGCCGCTGCTCGATCACGGCGCGCGCCAGGGGATCGAAAAAGCGTCTGCCGGGGAGGGAAAGCCGGAGAGGCGCGCTCTCGCCTTTCTGCCCGGCGGCATCCTCGACCGAAAGCGTCATTTCCACCGGCAGGCCGACCCACGGATGCTTTGAAAGATCATCCACGAGTTCTTCGGTGAATTCCGCCCGGCTGCCGCGGATCGGCATTGGCAGATCCAGGGTGATCGCCTCGCGCGGATCGGGATCGGCCACGAGCCCGTAACGGCGCTCCACCGCATCGAGATCAAGCCGGAAGGTGGCGGTGCCGGAAACGATCCCGTAATCATCCTTCGCGGTGAAGGGCTGGATCATCTTGCCGCGCGCCTCGCGCTTCATTGGCCCCGCCAGCGCCACCGAGGGGGGCTGATCGGCAAGCGCCTCGACGCGCCACTCCGCCCCGCCCGGCCCGGCGATCTCGATCTCGCCGCTCCGGGCCACCTCGAAGACGGCCGTTCCCGGCTCAGGGGCATTGCGCCCCGTATTGCCACCATCTCCGCCCCCGGCGATCCCGACCGGCGGGGAGACGGTCTCGCTCAGCCGCTCCGCCCCATCGCCGCCATAAAAGCGCAATGTGATCCGGGTTCCCACGGGCAGCGCAAGCGCCTCCCCCTCGAGATCGTTGAGATAGAGGCTCGGCTTTCCGGTATAGGCCGGCGGCTCGGCCCATCCCTCCCAGCCGGGGCCAGCGGCAAGCGCGCCCCTTCCGTTACCTGCCACGGCAAGATCGCCAACATCGCCAACCCGGCCAATCCCCCCGAACAGGATGCCGATCATGAAGAACAGCAGCGCAATATAGCGAAGGCCGAAGCGATCGAGGCGGGAAAGCCTCAGATCCGGCTCCGGCGCCCGGACATTGCCGAGCCGCGCAGCCATGCGGGCGCGATGGGCTTCCCAAACGGCCTTGGAGGCCGGATCGGCATTGCCGATGGCCTGGCTATCGCTCAGTGCCGCGAGAGGGCGGCCAGGCAATGTCCGGTCCAGGCGGTCGGCGGCCTCGGCGCGGGCGGGCCAGCGGAAACGGCGCAGCCCGAACCACAGCGCGCCCAGCGCCGCCAGCAGCCACAGCCCGGCGATCGCCTGGAAAAGCCGCAGCGCCAAAGCCGCGGGAAGCCCCAGCATCAGCGCCGAAAGCCCCATGAGCAGCAGCACCCAGAACGGCCAGAAGGCCCGCACCAGCCTTTCGGCCAGGAGGCCGGCCCGCGTGAGCAGAATCGCCATCCGCAGGCGCCTCGATGGCGGTTCGTGGGTGTTGCGAGTGTTGCGCATCATGCCTTTTTCATCGGGCGCGGGCCGGGGCTGGCCCGAAGCCGCGCGTCAGAGCCACTCGGGTATCCTATCCCGGTTTATCATCTCATCATAGCTCGGACGCGCGCGAATGACAGCGAATTGATCGCCGCTGACCAGAACTTCGGGGATCAGCGGGCGGGAATTGTATTCGCTCGCCATGACCGCACCATAAGCTCCGGCCGAGCGAAAGGCCACGAGATCGCCTGCCCGCATCGGCGGCATGGAGCGATCGCGCGCGAAGGTATCGCCGGTTTCGCAGACGGGGCCGACGACGTCATATGTTTCCCGCTCGATCCCGGGCGCAGGCTCCTGCACCGGCACGATATCGTGATGCGCCTCATACATCGCCGGGCGGATCAGATCGTTCATGCCGCTGTCAACAATGAGAAATTTCCGCCCCTCGCCTTCCTTCACATAGATCACCCGCGATACCATGATGCCCGCGTTGCCGGCGATGAGCCGCCCCGGCTCGATCTCGATCTCGCAGCCGAGATCGCCGAGCGTTTCCCGGATCATGGCGCCGTATTCGGTGGGCAGAGGCGGGGCTTCATTGCCGCGCTGGTAGGGGATGCCGAGTCCCCCGCCAAGATCGAGGCGGCGGATGTCATGGCCATCGGCGCGAAGCTGCCGGGTGAGATCCTTCACCTTGAGATAGGCCTGGCGGAAAGGCTCGAGATCGGTGAGTTGCGAGCCGATATGCACGTCAATGCCGGTGATTTCGACCCCCTCCATGCCGGCGGCATGATCATAGACGGCGCGCGCCCGGGAAATCGGAATCCCGAACTTGTTTTCCGCCTTTCCGGTGGCGATCTTGGCGTGGGTTTTCGCATCCACATCCGGATTGACACGGATCGCAACCGGGGCTTGCAGGCCCATCGAAACGGCGAGATCGTTCAGAGCCTCGAGCTCCGGCTCGCTCTCCACGTTGAACTGGCGAATGCCGCCCTCGAGCGCCGCGCGCATCTCTTCGCGCGTCTTGCCGACGCCGGAAAAGACGATCCTCCCCCCGGGAACCCCGGCCGCCTTTGCGCGCGCATATTCGCCCCCCGAAACCACATCCATCCCCGCGCCCATATCGGCCAGAAGCTTCAGGATCGCCTGATTGGAATTGGCCTTCATCGCATAGCAGACGAGATGATCGAGCCCCGCGAGCGCCTCGTCAAACAGGCGGAAATGGCGCCGGAAGGTGGCCGTGGAATAGAGATAGAAGGGCGTTCCGACGGCGGCTGCGATCTCGGGCACCGGCACATCCTCGGCATGGAGCGTGCCATCTCGGTAGAGAAAATGATCCATGACTGATCTGGCTTTCGTATCGCCGCCTTTGCGGCCGGTTCCGGGCGGTTTTCCCACCTAATAGGCGTTCATCGTGAAATGGCAAGCGGTGATCGGCGCGGCTGATGCGGTGAGCGCCTCCGGCTGGGATATTTACGGACCAGTGATGGAAGCCGGGGCCTTCAGAGCCCCACGCGCACGCTCACGTTGCCCGCATCCACTCCGACGGAGGCCGAGGTGCGCACGCCCCCCGGGGTGACTGAAACCCCGGCATTGACGGAAGGTCGCAGGGGATCGCCATCGGCGCCGCAGGCCGCGGCGAGGAGCAGGGGCAGAACGGCAAGGAGTGCCTTCATTTCAGAACCTCTTTCCAGCGTTCGATCTGGGCGCGCACCTGCGTTGGCGCGGTTCCGCCGTAAGATGTGCGGCTTGCCACGGAATTATGCACCCCGAGGACGCCGAACACATCTTCGGTGATGCCCTCATGCACCGATTTCATATCATCAAGCGTGAGATCGGGCAAATCCACACCCTTCTTCTCGGCCAGAGCCACCAGCGCGCCGGTGACGTGATGAGCCTCGCGAAAGGGCATGTTCAATGCGCGCACCAGCCAATCGGCCAGATCGGTGGCGGTGGAGAAGCCCGCGCCGGCGGCGGCCTCGAGCGCTTCGCGGTTGGCGTTCATGTCGGACACCATCCCTTCCATGGCGGCGAGCGCGAGCATCAGGCTATCAGCCGCATCGAAGACCTGTTCCTTGTCTTCCTGCATGTCCTTGGAATAGGCGAGCGGCAGGCCCTTCATCACCGTGAAAAGCGCCACCAGCGCGCCGAGGATACGGCCGATCTTGGCGCGGATCAGCTCGGCGGCGTCCGGGTTCTTCTTTTGGGGCATGATCGAGGAGCCGGTGGAGAAGCGATCCGAGAGCGTGACAAAGCGGAACTGCGCCGAGGACCAGATCACAAGCTCCTCGGCAAGGCGCGAGAGATGCATCGCGCAGATCGCGGCGGCGGCGAGGAATTCGAGCGCGAAATCGCGATCGGCGACCGTGTCGAGCGAATTGGCGGTGGGGCGATCGAAGCCAAGCGCCTCAGCCGTCATCTTACGATCAATGGGGAAGGAGGTGCCGGCGAGCGCGGCGGCGCCGAGGGGGCACTCGTTCATCCTCTTGCGTGCGTCCTGAAATCGGGCGCGATCGCGGGCGAACATCTCCACATATGCGAGCATGTGGTGCCCCCAGGTGACGGGCTGGGCCACCTGCAGGTGGGTGAAGCCCGGCATCACCCAATCCGCTCCCGCCTCGGCCTGGGCGAGGAGCGCCTTCATCAGCGCCTCGAGCCCGGCAATCGCGGCATCGGCCTGTTCGCGCACCCACATGCGGAAATCGAGCGCCACCTGATCGTTGCGAGAACGCGCCGTGTGCAGCCGCCCGGCCGGCTCGCCGATCAGCTCCCGCAGGCGGGCCTCCACATTCATGTGGATATCCTCCAGCGCTGTCGAGAATGCGAACTTTCCGCTTTCGATCTCTGACAAGACCGTGAGCAGCCCTTCCCTTATCGCCTCGGCATCCTTATCAGTGATGATGCCCGTGGCCGCGAGCATGGCGGCATGGGCGCGCGAGCCTTCGATATCCTGCTTCGCGAGGCGGCGATCGAATCCGATCGAGGCATTGATCGCCTCCATGATCGCATCGGGGCCTTCCGCGAAGCGGCCACCCCACATGGCGTTGGCGGATTTTGCATCGGAGGTATCGTCTGACATGGCTGAACCCTGGAGGGAAAGATGAGATTGCTGCGTTCCATAGCCCTATACGCGGGCCTTGCGCTTGGTGCAAACATGGCATTTGCGGATACCGCCGCGCTTGAAGCCCTGCGCGAGGGCCCGATGCGAAAGCTGATCTTTGCCAAAGAACCGAAGCCCGTGCCCTCCGTGGAGATCGTGGATGGCGAAGGCAACCCGCATAGCCTGGCCGAATACCGCGGCAAATACGTGCTGCTCAATCTCTGGGCCACCTGGTGCCCGCCCTGCCGCGCCGAGATGCCATCGCTCGATCGGCTTCAGGCGGAGATGGGCGGCGAGCGCTTCCAGGTGGTGACGGTCGCGACCGGGCGCAACACGGTGCGCGGCATCAAGCAGTTCTTCGCCGATGCCGGCGTGAAAAACCTGCCGATCCTCCTCGATCCGAAGCAGGCGCTGGCGCGCAGGCTTGGCGTTTTCGGGCTGCCGGTTTCCGTCATCCTCGATCCCGAAGGGCGCGAGATCGCCCGCCTGACGGGCGATGCCGAATGGGACAGCGAATCGGCGAAGGCAATCTTCCGGGCCCTGATCGGCGAAACGGGCTGACACCGGCCCATCGCGCAAAACGCTGGCCGCAGGCCCCTTCGCCCGGCGCGGGGATCAGCCCGCTTCGGAGTGTCCGGCGGCAAATCGCGCGAGAATCTCGAGGCGCAGGGCATTGGCGGCGGGATCCTTGCGCAGCTCGCGCGCCTTCCAGCGGTGCCAGCGAACGGATTTTCGATGCAGGGCCCAGAGCTTCTCATCCTCGCGAAAGCGCTGCATCCATTGATCCCGCAGGGGATCATAGCGGCGGATCGAAAGATCCTCCTCGCCGCCGAAATCGAAGCGCTCCCAGTATTCCATGCCCAGCACATGGTGCATGTGATTGGCCCGCCCCCGCGCGCGCTTTATGAGAAAGGATTCCATCGAACGCAGCGCGTAATGATTGACCTGCGCAATGTGGAAGGGCGGCGGTGTGCCGGTCGGCTTGCCGTTCTCCGCATGAAGCGCGCCCCCCGGCCAGACGATCTTCGGCGCCGGGCCTTCCTCCCGCGCCACGGGCAGATGCAGGCCGAAGCGCTTGAACTGATCCGGCCGGCGAAAAAGCGATTTCACGAATTTCCCCGCCTGGGGGTTTTCGCCCAGTGCCTCGGCGCGGGTGAACTGTTCGGTAACAAGGCGATCGCGAAACAGGCTGATGCCGTTTGGCCCGAACACCCGCCAGGGCACAGCGATCACGTCCGCCCCCTCCCCCGAAAGCGCCACGAGGGCACGCGCCGAGCCGTCGCCTTCCTTCACCGTCAGGAATTCATCCACATCGCAGACGAATATCCAGTCCGATCCCTTCACCACATCCATGCGCGCCGCCTGGCGCAGGGCCGAGCGATGGATGCCGCCCTTGCGTATCCGGGTTGCGTGGTGATGCACGAGGCCGAGCCCCTCGAGGTGCTTCAGGATCTCGACCGTCGTATCCTCGCAATCATTGGTGCAGACCACGATCTCGTCAAACCCGAGCGCCTTGTGATGGGCCACCCATTCAAGGATGTATGGCCCTTCGTTCTTCATGGTCGAAACGACAGTATAGCGCTCTTTCGTGGCCATGGGGCCTCCTGATACGGCATTTCCCGGGATCATATGGGCCGAAACGGAGTGCGCCAAGGAGATTTGCGGCCAAGAAATCCCTTTCCCGCCCCGGCCATCTGGGGCATATCGGCGCCATGCGCGATGATCACGACGATACAGAGGAAATCCACCCGCTGTTTGCGGGCGCGCCCAAAAGCGGCGAGTTTCGCAAGCTCAGGAAGCGCATCATCCGCCAGGTGCGAGAGGCGGTGGAGCAATACGGCATGGTCGAGCGTGGCGCGCGCTGGCTTGTCTGCCTTTCCGGCGGGAAGGACAGCTACACCCTGCTCGCCGCCCTTCACGAGCTGAAATGGCGCGGGCTGCTGCCTGTTGATCTTCTGGCCTGCAATCTCGATCAGGGCCAGCCGGGCTTTCCCGCCACCGTGCTGCCGGAATTCCTCGAGCGCATGGGCGTGCCCCACCGCATCGAATATCAGGATACCTATTCGATCGTGAAGGAGAAGGTGCCCGAGGGGCGCACCTATTGCGCGCTCTGTTCGCGTCTGCGCCGGGGCAATCTCTACCGCATCGCGCGCGAGGAAGGGTGCAGCGCCGTGGTGCTCGGCCATCACCGGGACGACATCCTCGAAACCTTCTTCATGAATCTCTTCCACGGCGGGCGCATCGCCACGATGCCGCCAAAGCTCGTGAACGAGGAGGGCGATCTCTACGTCCTGCGTCCGCTGGCCCATGTGGCCGAGAAGGATTGCGAGCGTTTCGCCCGCGCCATGAACTACCCGATCATCCCCTGCGATCTCTGCGGCTCGCAGGACGGGCTTCAGCGCCAGCAGGTGAAGGCCATCCTCGATCAGTGGGAGAAGAACAGCCCCGGGCGGCGGCAGGTGATGTTTCGCGCCCTCATGAACATCCGCCCCTCGCACATGCTCGATCCCCGGCTGTTCGATTTCGCCGGATTGCAAACGAACCCTGAACAGATTGACGAAAATTCGCCCGAGATTCCCGGCCTGCGTTAACATCCCCGTAGCGATTGGCGCCTAGCGTTCTCCCGAAAGTGGTCAGGCCACGAGTGCGAGAGGATGGTTCATCATGGGTGATGGCAAAGGCGGTGCGTCTGTTTTCGGAATGAAGCGCCTGACCGGCGCATTCAGCACGCCCCGATTGCTCGCCCTCCTCCCCGCTGCAACGCTCGGCGCCTATTGGGCCGGGGGGGAAACGGCGCTGATGGCCGCGGCGCTCGGCCTACCCGGTGCAATCGCCCTGTTCGGAAAATTCGAACCCGCCGGCCGGCGGTCTGACGAGATGCGAGATGCCCTCACCGGGCTGTGCCTGCGCGAAGGCATCGAGCGGGCCCTTGACGATGTGCTGAGCGGCCCGGATCGAAAGAACAGGACAACCGCCTGCCTGACGCTGGAAATTGACGATTTCGATCTCCTGATCGAGCGCATGGGGCACAAGGCGGCGGAAGACGTGCTGCGCAGGGTGGGCGAAAGGCTGCAAAGCGTGATGCGCCAGTTCGATGTGATCGCCCGGATTGACGGCCCCATTTTCGCGGTTGCCCTCGCGCCCGTGCGCCGCGCCGATCTGGAAGCGCTGATCCAGATTGCCGGGCGCATCCAGTCGGCCGTGAGCGAGCCGATCAGCCTCGACGCGACAACAATACACATATCCGCCTCCGTGGGCTTCTGCCTCGACAGCCGCGCGCCCGAACCCACGGGCGAAGCCATGCTCGATGCGGCGCTCCTCGCAATGCAGGCCGCGCGCCATAACGGCCCGGGCGCCATACGCGCCTTCACGCCGGAAATGCGCAAGACGAGGGCCAGCCGCCATGCGCTGGAAGAAGAAGTGGCGCGCGCGCTCGAAGAGGGCCAGATCACGGCCTGGTTCCAGCCGCAGCTTTCCACCGATACCGGCCGGGTGAGCGGCTTTGAGGCCCTGGCGCGCTGGGTGCACCCGGAACGGGGGCTCATTTCCCCCGCGGATTTCCTGCCCGCGATCAATCGTGCCGGCCTTTCCGAACGCCTGAGCGAGATCATGCTCCATCAATCCCTCGCCGCCCTGCGCAAATGGGATCAGGCGAATTTCGCGGTTCCGCAGGTGGGGGTGAATT